>WFVP01000328.1 GCA_015491595.1 Anaerolineales bacterium | reverse complement strand
GGGGCACAAATCCCTGACCGGACACTCCGCACATCGGGGGTTGCGGGGTCGGCAATAGCGTCGGCCCAGGCGGATGAGGTTCAGGTGGGCGTCGTAGTAAGTTTCCGGTGGGAAAAGGGCTTCCAGCCAGGCATGGGCCTTTTCCACGCTCATCTTCGGCGGCCGCAGCCCAAGGCGTCCGGTCACCCGGTAGACGTGGGTATCCACCGGGAAAGCGGGCTTGCCCAGCGCGAAGAGCAACACGATGGCTGCGGTTTTGGGTCCCACGCCCGGCAGGCTTTGCAGCCAGGCCCGGGCCTTTTCCACGGGCCAGTCCTTGAGAAAGTCCAGGGTGATTCGGCCCTGTTCTTGGGTGATGCGACGCAGGGCTTCCTGGATGCGGGGGGCCTTCTGGCCCGCGAGTCCGGCGACCCGAACGGCCTCGGCCACGGCCTCGGTGGGTGCGTCCCGCACGGCTTCCCAGGTGGGGAAGCGGGCTCGCAGGGCCTCAAAGGCCCGGTCCCGGTTGTTGTCGTTGGTGTTCTGGGAGAGGATGGTGCACACCAGTTCGTCCACGGGGGGCAGGTAGGCCCGCTTGGGTCGACCAAAGACTGCCAGCAGGCGTTGGTGAACGGCCAGCGCCTTTTCCTTCAATACGGGGTCGGGTGTGACCTTGGCGGACATGTTCCCCATTGTACCACTTATGATACAATGCCTTTCCGCCGTGTACGCGATGCGCTTTTGGCCACTCCAAAAGGAGGCGAACCTGGGCGATGACGGAAGAGGAACGCGCGACGTTTCGAATTCCCTGGCCAGGGGAGAGCGTGGCGCAACCGGGGGATTGGGTCCAACTGGCCTGGATGCACCATCCGCGTCCTCAGTTCGTGCGGCTGGAGCCCGGCGCACGCCTGCATACCCACTACGGCATCGTGGCCCACGACGAACTCATCGGGAAACCCTGGGGAACGGTAGGGTACACCCATAAAGGGGAAGCCTTCTATCTGTTGCGTCCTTCCCTGGAGGATGTGCTGCGGCATACGCCCCGGCGGACCCAAATCATCTTTCCCAAGGACATCGGTTTTATCCTCCTCAAGTTGAGTATCGGTCCGGGGGTACGGGTCATCGAAGCCGGCACCGGGTCGGGGGCCCTGACCACGGCCCTGGCCTTCTACGTGGGTGAAACGGGCCGGGTGTATTCCTACGAACGACGGGAAGAGATGCAGGCCCTGGCCCGCCGGAACCTGGAACGGCTGGGCCTGGCCCAGCGGGTCACGTTCTACCTGCACGATATCGCGCAGGGCTTTTTCGAGCGGGAGGTAGACGCCCTGTTCCTGGACGTTCCGACCCCCGAGGACTATGTGGCTCAGGCTCGAGAGGCCCTGCGCCCCGGGGGACACTTCGGCGCACTGGTCCCCACGACAAACCAGGTGAGCCGGCTGTTGGCGGCCCTGCAGGCCCACGGCTTCGGGATGGTGGACGTGGTGGAAATCCTGTTGCGCTACTACAAACCCGTACCGGAGCGCCTTCGGCCCACGGACCGTATGGTGGCCCATACCGGCTACCTCATTTTCGCCCGGCCGGTGATGGGTGACCAACCCACAACGCCACCCAGGGAGGAGCCCTGAGGGGCCATGAAGTCCACCAACGCGCTCCCTTTCCCCCAGAACGACCGGGACTGGCGCCGGGTGTTGGAACGGACGCGGGTCTGGCCCATGGTGGACCCCTTCCGGGGTCTGTTTCACGAGGCACCGCGTCCGGCCGCGGTTCTGGTACCCGTGTTACAGCGGGAAGGGCAGTGGCATCTGCTCTTCATCCAGCGGGCCCACCATGACCACGACCCCCATAGCGGTCAGGTTTCGTTCCCTGGGGGAAGGCACGAGGACGCGGATGGCTCCTTCGTCGAGACGGCGTTGCGCGAAACGCACGAGGAAATCGGCCTGCCTCCTTCAAAGGTGGTGGTGTGGGGAAGTCTGCCCACGGTGCGCACGGCCAGCAATTACCTTGTCTTCCCCGTGGTGGGACGGGTGCCCTGGCCCTTCCCCTTTCGGCCCGCACCGTATGAAGTGGACCACATTTTCACCGTGCCCCTGGCGTGGCTGGCCCGACCCGAGAACCTGACCGTGCACTGGCGTTCTGCCGGTTCGCGCGCCATACCCGTCTTTTACTTCCAGCCTTATGAGGGTCGGGTCATCTGGGGTGCCACAGCCCGAGTGGTGCTGCTCCTGCTGGCCGCGTTGAACGTCCTGGACCCTGCCCTGCGTGCCCATCTCGTGCCTGGGCATGCGTCGGGGACATCCTCCCCTGTACCGAAGGGAGACCCGCCGTAATCCCTGTCGCATACCCTTCTTAGGTGCGACTTCGTTTCTAACTCTACGTGAAGGGCCTGTGGATGGGCCCGCTCTCCCATCTCCGTATGTCTCGCATAGTCCTAACCGGGCTCTGGACTGCAGGAAAGGGCCGACGGCCGTCGGCCGATAGCCGACGGCGGCCTTTGGGTCCCGTGTCCGCTCCGTCCTATGTACTCAAAGAACATTCCTTCTTGCAGAGGCTGTCCAAACTTCAAATTTCGAGCACCCCCTCTTGACGAAGCCCGTATAATAGAGGACGTCATGGCTACGGAATTTGTACCGCCACGGCAGTATCGAACCGACCGTCGTTCGCCCCTCCGGTGGCTCTGGAGCCACACCCGACGGCATGCCTGGTTGCTGGTCTTGATGTTTTTTGGGGCCCTGGGCAATGGCCTGGCCATGGGCCTGATTCCCATGTGGACGGGGCGGGCCTTTGACGCTTTGGTCACGCGTCCGCCTCAATGGGATGGGGTGCTCAAGGCTGCGGCCATGGTGGCGGGCCTGTATGTTTTGCGGGCCGGGCTCATGCTCATGCGGAACTTCTCCGCGGAGACCATCGCCCAGCGCATGGAACGGGACGTGCGGGACGAGTTCTACACCGCGCTCCTGGGCAAGAGCATGGCCTTTCATGACCGCATCCCGGTGGGTGAAATCATGGCCCGGGCGACCAACGACGTGCGGGAAATCAACCTGATGTTCGCGCCCGGGGTCAACCTGGTGGTGGGGTCCCTCATGTTCCTCATCATGCCCCTGGTCATGGCCCCCCGCTACGCGCCCGATTTGCTTCTGGTGCCGGCCCTGTTCCTGGTGCTGTACTTCGTGCTCCTGGTGGCCTATCTGCGGGCCCTTTCGCCCCTGAGCATGCAGGTGCGGGAGACCTTCGGTCGCCTAAGCACCCATGTCAACGAGGTGCTGGATGGCGTGGAGACGGTCAAGGCCCTGGGGCAGGAGGATTATGAAATTGAGCGGGTGGAACGTCGGGCCCGGGCATATCGAGATGCGGTGATTCAACAGGGTTATGAAGAGGCCAAATTCTGGCCCTTCCTGCTCTTCGGCGTGACTCTGGCCGCGGGCGCGTTCCACGCCCTGTACCTGGCCTGGCAGGGCGTGCTCACCGTGGGAGATGTGGTGGCCTATGTGGGCCTGCTCAACCTACTGCGCTTCCCCACCTTCGTCTCCCAATTCGCTTATGCTCAAGTGGCATTGGGCTTCGCCAGTGCCAAGCGCCTTCTGGAACTCCTCAACTTCGAGACCCCTCTGGACCACAATCCCCAGGGTTACGACGGTCTCATGCGGGGCGAGGTGGAGTTCCGGGATGTGTGGTTCGGATACGACCCCGAAAAACCGGTGCTCAAAGGCATCTCCTTCAAGGTCAGGGCGGGCACCCGGGTGGCCATCGTCGGTCCGACCGGGTCGGGCAAGAGCACCCTGGTCAAACTCATCAATCGGACCTACGATGTGACCCGCGGTTCGGTGCGGGTGGATGGCATGGACGTGCGGGACTGGAACCTGGCGGCCCTGCGTTCGCAAATCGCCATCATCGAACAGGACATCTTCCTCTTCTCCCGCTCCATTCGGGAGAACATCGCCTTTGGACGTCCCGAGGCCTCCCAGGAAGACGTGGAGACCGCGGCCCGCTGGGCCCAGGCGCACGATTTCATCACCCATTTCCCCGAAGGTTACGACACCAAGGTGGGCGAGCGGGGCGTGGCCCTCTCGGGAGGCCAACGGCAGCGCATCGCTTTGGCCCGGGCCTTCCTGACGGACCCCCGCATCCTCATTTTGGACGACGCCACCAGCGCCATTGACAGCGCGACGGAGGATGAAATCCAGAAGGCCATCTTCCGGGTGGCCGAGGGACGTACGACGTTCATCATCACCCACCGCCTTTCCCAAATCCGTTGGGCCGACTGGATTCTGGTGCTTGACCAGGGACGGTTGGTGGCCCAGGGGACCCACGAAGAACTCATGCGCACCTGTGAGGTTTACCGACGGCTCTTCCAGATACCTGTCGCCGACATGGCCGCTTTGCACACGCCTTCGGGCAACGGGGGAAACGGGCATCATCGAAGGGAGTCTTAGCCCATGGGGTTCTTCGCTCGCTTAGGTCAGGAGTCCTACGACCGGCGGTATTCGGACCGGGAACTGGTCCGTCGGCTGTCTCCCTATTTCCGACCGCATCGCAAGGCCCTGGCCCTGGTGGTGGTGCTCATGTTCACCGCCTCGGCCATGGCCACCACGACCACCATGCTCTTCGGCGCGATGGTGGACGCCCTGGCCCAGCAACTCAACTGGACCACGCTGGGGCTGATTTCCGGAGCCATGCTGCTGGCCGGGGTCTTCCTCTGGGCGGCCCAGTGGGGGCGACGGCGCATCCTGGCCCGGGTACTGGCCCAGGTGGTGTACGACTTGGCCATGTCCGCCTTCCGGGCCGTCATGCGGCACGACATGGCCTTCTTCGACAAGCACGCGTCCGGCCGGGTGGCTTCCCGCCTCATCAACGACACCCGGGAAATCGCCCAGGTCTCGACCCTCATTGCCGATGTCATGACCCAGTTCCTGTTCGCCATTATCCTGCTCATCGTGCTCCTCATGGT
>WFVP01000327.1 GCA_015491595.1 Anaerolineales bacterium | reverse complement strand
GGTGGGCCTGGCCGTGGCCCAGGGTCTCTCCCTCTTCTGGCCTTTACCTCTGGCTGGGTAGACCCATGCCAGAGGAAGCAAGTACAAGAAAACGGGCCCGGAAAACCGCCGCCCCTCTGCCCTTCCCTTTTTGGGTGGACCCCCTCTTGGGTGTGCACGCAAATGTTACCGAAGACCGGAAGAAAAAGGTATGCCGCCTGGGAGAGAGCACCCCAGTGTTTCGCACAGGTCTGGCCAGGCCCTGGACCGCAGGCATAAAGAAGAGATAATGTGGCAAGCGGCTTCGCCGCTTGCCACATTATCTCTTTCTTCATCCGGGGTCCCGGATCCGGTCAGACCTGTGCGTTCCAACGAAAATGCCTGCATGTAGAGGTGGTCCAAACTTTCTCTCCATCGAGGCGGCTTGCCTCGGCAAAACATTTGTATGCACCCCTCTCGGGCTCGGAACAGGGTTTCCCGGATTTTTGAGTACAATAGCACTGCGTTCGTGTTCGCCAAGGTTTTGCGCTCAGGAGGGTGATGGATGGCCAAGTATCGACCGCGTGGTCCTAAGGGAATCGGCGGCCTGGGTGGACTGGACCCCATGGCCATGCTGCAGCAGTTGCAACAGCAAATGGCGGATATGGAGAAAGAGCTGGAAGAGGTGCGGGTCACGGGTACGGCCGGTGGCGGGGTCGTCAGGGTGGTGATGAACGGCCACCACAAGGTGCTGGAAGTGCACATCGCCCCGGAGGTGATGGAAGACGCCGACCCCGAAATGCTGGCCGACCTCATGGTCAGCGCGTTCAATCAGGCCCTGGAAGAGGCCCAGCGGATTTCCAACGAAAAGATGGCCGCCCTGCAACAGGCCCTGGGTCCCCTGGCCGGGCTTTTGGGAATGTGATGGGAGCGGTGAGTAGATAGCAGTCGGCGGTCAGCAGGTAGCAGGTAGCAGATAGCAGATAGCAGATAGCGAACGACCAACGACCAACGACCACCGACGAACGACGAACGACCAACGGCCATCGACCATCGGCGATGGAGGAATCCATGACCTGGGAAAGCGTCCCACCCCTGCCCACCTACGTGGACCCGCAATCACCTGAGTTTCAGGCCAACGCGGCCCATCACCAGGCCCTGGCCGAGGAACTCAAAACCCGGCTGGCCCAGGTGCGCAAGGGCGGGCCCGAAAAGTACCACAAGCGTATCGCGCAGCAGGGCAAACTCTTCGTGCGGGAGCGCATCCGCCGGCTCCTGGACCCGGATTCGCCCTTCCTGGAACTCTCGCCCCTGGCCGCGTGGGGCGTGTACGACGACGAGTACGGCCCCGTGCCTTCCGCGGGCATCGTGACCGGCATCGGCCGGGTCGCGGGCAAGCTGGTCATGATTATCGCCAACGACGCCACGGTCAAAGGCGGCACCTACTTCCCCCTGACCGTGAAGAAGCACCTGCGGGCCCAGCAGATTGCCGAGGAGAACCACCTGCCCTGCATCTACCTGGTGGATTCGGGCGGCGCGTTCCTGCCCCTGCAGGCCGAGGTGTTCCCGGATATGTTCCACTTCGGCCGCATCTTCTACAACCAGGCCCGCATGAGCGCGAAGGGCATCCCGCAAATTGCCGTGGTCATGGGCCTGAGCACCGCGGGCGGCGCGTACGTGCCGGCCATGAGCGACGACGTGGTCATCGTCAAGGGCACGGGCGCGATCTTCCTGGGCGGCCCGCCCCTGGTCAAGGCCGCCACGGGCGTGGAGGTCACCGCGGACGAACTGGGCGGCGCGGACGTACATACCCGCATCTCCGGCGTGGCCGACTACTACGCGGAAAACGACGAGGAGGCCCTGGAAATCACCCGGCAGATTGTGGCCGCGCTGCCGCCCCGCACCTTCACCGGCCCTTCCTGGCTGGACTTCCTGGACGTGACCCCGCCCGAAGACCCCCTCTATCCCCCGGAAGAAATCTACGGGGTGCTGCCCCGCACCTTCCGGGAGACCTACGACGTGCGGGAAGTCATCGCCCGGCTGGTGGATGGCAGCCGCTTCCACGAGTTCAAGCCCCGCTACGGTTCCACCCTGGTGACCGGGTTCGCCCGCATCCACGGGTACCCCGTAGGCATCATCGCCAACAACGGCGTGCTCTTCAGCGAAAGCGCGCTCAAGGGCACCCACTTCATCGAGTTGTGCCAGCAACGGCGCATCCCCCTGCTCTTCTTGCAGAACATCACCGGCTTCATGGTGGGCAAGGAGTACGAGGCCGGGGGCATCGCCAAGGACGGCGCGAAAATGGTGCACGCGGTGGCCAACGCCACGGTGCCGAAAATCACGGTCATCATCGGCGGCTCCTTTGGCGCGGGGAACTACGCCATGGCCGGCCGGGCTTATCAACCCCGCTTCCTCTGGACCTGGCCCAACAGCCGCATCAGCGTGATGGGTGGCGAGCAGGCGGCCAACGTGCTGCTCACGGTCAAGGAAGACCAGCGCAAGCGGGAAGGCAAACCGCCCTTCACCCCCGAGGAGGCCGAGGCCTTCAAGAAGCCCATCCTGGAGAAGTACGAGCGGGAGGGCAACCCCTACTACGCCACGGCCCGCCTGTGGGACGACGGCATCTTAGACCCCGCGGAAACCCGGGACGTGCTGGGCCTGGCCCTGCAGGTGGTGTTGCAATCCCCTTACCAGGAAGGCGGTTTCGGCGTCTTCCGGATGTAACGAGGTTCCCATGCCCGCCATCGTCGGCGTGGATATCGGGGGCACCTTCACCGACCTGGTGTACCGGGCCGGGGAGGAGATGCGCATTTTCAAACTGCTGAGCACCCGGTCCAACCCGGCCGTGGCCTTTCTGAAGGGCCTGGACGCCCTGGGCGTTCCCGGCGAGGCCATCGTGGCCCATGGCACTACCGTGGCCACCAACGCGGTCCTGGAGCACAGGGGTGCGCGCACCGCGCTCATCACCACCGCGGGCTTTCGGGACGTGTTGGTCCTGGGACGCCAGAACCGTCCCCATCTCTACCGCCTGTCCTTCCCAACCCGTTGGGTGCCCGTCCCCGACGACCTGCGCTTCGAGGTCCGGGAGCGGGTCTCGGCCCGGGGTGAGGTGCTCCTGCCCCTGGACCCGGAAGAGGTGGACCGGGTGCTGGACGAGGTCGTCGCCCGGGGCGCGGAGTCCCTGGCCGTGGTGCTTTTGTTCTCCTTTCTTCGTCCCGAGCACGAACGTCTCATCGGGGAGCGCGCTCGGGCGCGGGGCCTGTTCGTGTCCCTCTCCTCCCACATCCTGCCCGAATACCGGGAGTTCGAGCGCACCTCCACCACCGTGCTCAATGCCTACGTCTCGCCCATCATGGCCCGGTATCTGACAAGCCTTCAGGAGGGCCTGACCCGCCGCGGTCACACCACTTTATGGGTGATGCAATCGTCCGGGGGGATTCTCACCGCCAGGCGGGCGATGGACGAGGCCGTGCGCACCATCCTCTCCGGCCCGGCGGCGGGCGTGACGGGGGCCTTTCATGTGGCTTCCCTGGCCGGGTACGACCATATCATCACCTTCGACATGGGCGGCACTTCCACGGATGTGTCCCTGGCCGACGGTCGGATTCGCCGCACCACCGAAGGCAGCATTGAAGGATGGCCCCTCCGGGTGCCCATGATGGACATCCACACCGTGGGCGCGGGAGGCGGTTCCATCGCTTATCGGGACCCGGGCGGCGCCTTGCGGGTTGGACCCGAGAGCGCGGGAAGTGAGCCCGGTCCGGCCTGTTACGGCCGTGGCGGCAACCATCTCACGGTCACCGATGCCAACCTGCTTCTGGGCCGCCTGGTCCCCGAGCGGTTCCTGGGCGGTCGCATGACCCTGGACGTGGACGCGGCCCATCGGGTGGCCGAAGGCCTGGCCCGGGCCCTGGGCCTGACGGTGGAAGCCCTGGCCGGAGGGGTCTTGCAGGTGGCCAACGCCCGAATGGAACAGGCCATCCGGGTGATTTCCATCGAGCGGGGTTTCGACCCCCGGCGGTTCACCCTGGTGCCCTTTGGTGGCGCGGGGCCCATGCACGGAATGGCCCTGGCCGAAGCCCTGGGCATCCCCCGGGTCCTGGTCCCGCGATACCCCGGCGTGCTCTCCGCCCTGGGGCTCACCCTGGCCGATTTCGTGCGGGATTACTCCCGCACCGTCATGTGGCTTCTTCACCGGGTCACCGTCCGGGACCTGGAATCGGCTCTGGCGCCCCTGTTGGCTCGCGGTCGGGAGGAACTGCGGGACGAAGGCTTCGACGATGGGCGCATTCGCCTGGAGCCCGCGCTGGACCTGCGTTACCAGGGCCAGTCCTTCGAATTGACCGTGCCCCTGACCACGTTCGACCCGGAAGGCATTGCCCGGGCGTTCCACGAAGCCCACGAACGGCGCTATGGATACGCACGGCCCGATGCGGCGGTGGAGGTGGTCAACCTGCGGGTAACCGCGCGCGGTGTGCGGCCCAAGCCATCCCCACCGGCCTATCCGGAAGCCCCTTCCCCCGACCCCGGTGACGCCCGGGTGGGCCAACAACGGGTGCGTTTTGGCGGGGAGTGGCTTGCCACGCCGGTGTACGACCGCGACCTGTTGCGTCCCGGTCATCGCCTGCGGGGCCCGGCGCTGGTGGTGCAGGAAGACGCCACCACCGTGGTGCCTCCTGGATGGCAGGGTTGGGTGGACCGGTGGGGGAATTTGGTCTTCGAGCGCGGGTGAAGGAGGGCACATGGACCCCGTACTGCTTGAAGTCATGAAGTCCATGCTCACCGCGGTGGCCGAGGAAATGGGGGCCACCCTGGGCCGAACCGCGTATTCCCCCAACATCAAGGAGCGCCGGGATTATTCCTGCGCGGTGTTCGATGCCCGGGGGGAAATGGTGGCCCAGGCCGCGCATATCCCCGTCCATTTGGGGGCCATGCCTCTCTCCGTGCAGGCCGCGCTGGCGCGCTTCGACCACCTGGAGGAAGGCGACATCGTGGTCCTCAACGACCCCTATTTCGGCGGTTCCCACCTGCCCGACCTGACCATGGTGGCGCCCGTGTACCTGGAGGGTCGTCTGCTGGGCTACGTGGCCAGCCGGGCCCACCACGCGGATGTGGGTGGAATGGTCCCCGGTTCCATGCCCCTGGCCCGGGAACTCTATCAGGAGGGCCTCATCATCCCTCCGGTGAAAATCCAGGCGCAGGGGGAAGTGCAGCAGGCCGTGCTGGACCTCATCACCCGGAACAGCCGTACTCCGGGGGAACGTTTAGGGGACCTGGCGGCCCAAATCGCCGCGCAGCGTATCGGGATACGTCGCCTGCAGGAACTGGCCCACCGTTACGGTACGGATACCCTGACGACGTACATGGCTTACCTGCAGGACTATGCGGAGCGCATGGTGCGGGACCTCATCCGGCGCATTCCCGACGGAGCGTACACCTTCGTGGATTACATGGACGACGACGGTTTCGGTACGACGGACATCCCCATCGTGGTGACGGTGCGGGTGCAGGGGGAGACGATGGAGGTGGACTTCACGGGCACCGCGCCCCAGGTGACCGGAGGCATCAACGCGGTGCGTTCCGTGACCCTCTCCGCGGTGTTCTACGTCCTTCGGTGCTTGCTGGAAGACGACGCGGTACCTACCAACGCGGGGATTTTCCGGCCGGTACGGGTGGTGCTGCCCGAAGGTTCCCTGGTGCACGCGCGTTTTCCGGCGGCCGTGGCCGCGGGCAATGTGGAAACCTCCCAGCGCATTGTGGACGTGGTGCTGGGTGCGCTGGCCCAGGCCCTGCCGGAGGTGGTCCCGGCGGCCTCCCAGGGCACGATGAACAATCTCACCATAGGGGGTGTGGACCCACGCACCGGAGCGTCCTTTGCGTACTATGAAACCATCGCGGGCGGTATGGGTGCGTCGGCCAGGGCCGATGGTCTCTCGGGTGTGCACGTGCACATGACGAACACTCTGAACACCCCGGCCGAAGCCCTGGAGTACGCGTACCCGTTGCGGGTCACCCGTTATGCATTGCGACGGGGTTCGGGAGGCGCCGGGCGACACCGGGGAGGCGACGGCGTGGTGCGGGAAGTAGAACTGCTGACCGAGGCCACGGTGACCCTGCTCACCGAACGGCGCCGGCACGCTCCTTATGGTCTGCACGGTGGGGCACCGGGGGCAAAGGGAGAAACCCTGTACTTTCCCGCTCCCGAAGAGACCCTGGCGGAGCCGTTGGCCACCCTTCCGCGCCAGGGGGAAGCCATCGTGTTACCGGGGAAGGTGTCCTTCCAGGGAAGGCGAGGGGCTCGCATACGGGTGGTAACGCCGGGCGGTGGAGGCTGGGGTAAACCGAGAGAACGGAATGTTTGAAAGGTGGTCTTGAGCGTTGTCCGGAGAGCCTCTTTTGGAGGACGCATAGGGTTTTGAAAGGCAGAGGGCTGTCTGTATTGTGAGAACGGCATGGGAAGTGTTTCGGACATTGCATGTGTGAGGATCCTCAAAAATTCATCGTGGACAGGTGTAGCAACTCATGTTACAATCTTGGCCCACCAGTGGCGGCTTTGGTGTGTTTCGTTACGCGAAATTTCGTGGGAAAAGTGAAACTTTTGCCTGCCGCCCTGGTTAACCATCTAATGAGACAGCCGGAACGTTTAAAACCCATTCGGAAGGAGGAGAACAATGAAACGTCGAAACGTCTGGTTGCTCTTTTTCATGGCGCTCGCACTGCTGCTGGTGGCGGCCTGTCAACCCAAAGAGGTGGTCAAGACCGTGGTCGTCACCAAAGAGGTGAAAGAAGAGGTGGTCGTCACCAAAGAGGTGGAAGTGGTCAAGACGGTGGAAGTCACGCCCGCTAAGGGCGCGTGCGCTCCGCAGTCTTTTGATGAGCTGCCCAAGGACAAGGACGGCAATCCCGTTATCAAGATTGGCGTGCCGATTCCCTTGTCGGCTCCCGGTTCGGTGACGGGCGGTCAGGCCATGCAGATTGCCGCCAACATTGCGGTGGACCACATCAACGCCGAGGGCGGCATTTTGGGCAAGTACAAGGTGGACGTGGTGTTCTACGACACCTCGGGTCTGCCCGAGCGTGGCCGCGCGGGTGCCGAGTACCTGATTACCCAGGAATGTGTGGTGGCCATCGCGGGTGAGTACCACAGCGCGGCGGGCGTGCAGGAGAAGGAGGTAGCCCACGAG
>WFVP01000326.1 GCA_015491595.1 Anaerolineales bacterium | reverse complement strand
CGCCCTCTTTCAGGGGCCCTTCGACGGGGTCCTGGCCGGAGAGGTGGCCGGGGTATCGCGGCGGGAGTTGCAGGCCCTGGTGGACGCCAGTCTGTTGGACATGGAAGAGCACGAGCTTTTGGGCCGTTTCTGGGTGTTCCACCCCTTCATCCGGGAATTCGCGTTGGACAAGTTGCAGTCCTCGCCGGGGACCTACCAGGAAGTGGAACGCCGCGCCCGGCGCTGGATCGCCCATGCCTTGGAGCAGGTGGGGATGGTCTTTGGCCGCGAGCGGGCCCGCTGGTTGCGCCGTTTGCACACCCTCCAGGACGCGGTGGACGCGTTCCTCAACGACGTGTTGCAGGAGCCCGATGCAGTGGCGCTGTATCCCCTGCTCCTGGGGATGACCATCTGGTTCAGTCACTACGGGTTTTACCAGGACGGTTGGCGCTATCTCACCATGCTGGAGAGCCGTTTGAACGCCCAGGCCGCTTTGGAACAACCGGAGGTGCGTCGCACCCTGGCCCGTATCCTGCACCGACGGGCCCGTATCGCCCTGCAAATGAGCGAGATGCAGAGCGCGACGCGGGACGTGGAGCGGGCTCTGGCCCTGCTGGAGGACGAAGAGTCCAAAGGGGAGGACTACGGATGGGGCTTGCAAATCCTCTCCTCGGTCCGGCAGTTCCAGGGCCAGTTGGATGAAGCCGAAGCCCTGGAAACGCGGGCGCTGGACATCTTTCGGGCCTTGCGTCAGACCATCGACCAGGCCAATGCTCTGAACAACCTGGGCAGCATCGCCTTCTATCGGGGGGATATGGACACGGCGGCCCGCTATTTCGAGGAGGCCCTCAAGATTTATCGAGAGAACGAGGTCTTCGTGTTCATGTTGAACACCCTGGGGAACCTCAGCATGGTGGAGCTGACCCGCCAGCGCATCACGGAGGCCCGCCGGAAGTGTGAAGAGGCGTTGCGCATCGCCCAACAGGTGAACGCCCAGATTTCGCTGACCTTCTCCTGGTTGAACCTGGGCATCATTGCCATTACGGAAGGGGAAACCCTGATTGCCTACCGCCATTTGCGTCGCGCGGAACGGATTGCCCGGCGCATCGGAAATCGGGAACTCTTAATCGACATCCTGACCAACCAGGGCATTGCCCTGCGCGATATGGGGCGTTACGACGAAGCCCGGAACCGCTTTGAAGAAGCCCTGACCCTGGCCCGGGAGACCCAGGCCTCCTTTGCCCTCACCAACGCCCTGTACCTTTATGCCCAATTGCTCATCAGCCAGGAGTCCTTCGAGCGGGCCAGGAATCTGTTGAGTCAGGCCCTGGAAGTCGCTTTGGAGCACCGATTCACCAACCTTCAAGGGCATGTGCTGCACACCATGGCCCAATACTGGCATGCCACCGGTGCCCGGGATAAGGCGTGCGCCCTTTTGGAATGGCTTCGGGAACGGAATCCTACCCCCGAGCTGCGGGACAAAGTGGTCGAGACCCTGCACCAGTTCAAATGCCCGAAGCAGCGCCGGAAAAAGATGTCCGACGAGATGGGCGTTGCGGATTGGTTGCGGATGCTCAAGGAAGAAATGGCCTCGGTTCGACGGCGCTGATGGGCCGGGATGGCGGCTGGCTCTTTCGCGAGGGGGGACGGTTGCCTGAGGTCTGGACAGGAGTTTGGACAGCCGCTGCAAACGGGCAAACGGTTGCTGCTTGACAGGGTTTGGAGCCGCACTATAATAGACGATGCCGGATGCGCCGGTGCTGGAATTGGCAGACAGGCGTGCTTGAGGGGCACGTGCCCTTTACGGGCGTGCGGGTTCGACTCCCGCCCGGCGCATGAATGAGGGTCGGTGTGGTGGGCCGACCCTCAATTCTTGTCCATCTTCACCCCTTTGTGCTATAATGAGGGCGACCTTCAGACGCTTACGTTCCCCGCTTAACCAGGCCATCGCGAGGACTTGAACCCACGCAACCGAAATCGGCACAGGCCGGATCGAGGAATAAGCAGGGTTCCCCACGTACAAAGAGCACAATGGACCATCCCCAGAGGATTCCGTAGTCAAAATATGCCTGAGCGTCCCTGTCGGTAGGGGAAATCCTCCGACGTACGAAGGCATCATGGAACAACAGTAAGGAGGCTGTATGGCCAATACGCTCAAAGTGCCCGACGAGGTGCAGGCCCTGGAGCAGGCCTCACTGCAGGAATTGCGTCATCTGGCCCGGGATTTGGGCATCCCCCGTT
>WFVP01000325.1 GCA_015491595.1 Anaerolineales bacterium | reverse complement strand
GTGGCCATCTCATTGTACACCAGGTCAATAATCCCATCTGGAGGCTGGGCATGGTCGCGATAGGCCATCACAGCCACCCTGTCCACCCGCTCGAGCACCCATTCGTGTAAGGGGCGGGTCGTGCCGTTGCGGGTGACGGGAACCGCGTCAAACCAAAAGGGTATATCTACGGTCAGGATGAGGACGGTGTCCTTCACTTCGGCCTGAAGGGCTTCCAGCAGGTCCAGGTACTGGTTGGCCACGCTGTTCCTGTCGGTCGTCCACTCGGGCAGGAGGTAGGGTTCAAGGTCGAAGTGGAGCCCCAGGGGTGGGATGGAGAGACTGTTGGCAAAGGTGGCGGCCTGCCGTGCAAGACTTATGGGGATGTGGTGGTTGGCCGATAGCGTACACTTCTTTCTGTAAAAACAGCGGGCCAGGTGTTATCCTTGAGGGCGGTCTGCAAGAGCAAGACCAAAAGACTGCTCGGAAAGGGGAAACACCATGGCCCAGCGAGGGGAGTATACTGTATCGGAGGCACTTCTGAGTAAATTGGTGGGAGAAGGGTTGAAATTCCTGCCGGAGTTGGTGCGCATTCTGGTCAACCTGGCCATGCAGCTGGAACGGGAAGAGTATGTGAGGGCGAAGCCTTATGAGCGGACGCCGGAGCGACGGGATTATGCCAACGGGTTCAAGCCCAAGACAGTGAAGACCCGCTTGGGGCCCATCACCTTTGCCATTCCCCAGGTGCGGGGCGGGGGATTTTATCCTTCGGCGTTGGCCAAGGGGATGCGCAGTGAACGGGCGTTGCACCTGGCGCTGGCGGAGATGTACGTGCAAGGGGTGTCGACCCGCAAGGTGAGCGAGATTGTGGAGCGGCTGTTTGGGGTGGAGGTCTCGTCGGCACAGGTGAGCAAGGCGGCGGCGGACATGGACGAGGTGCTGGCGCAGTGGCGGGAGCGGCCTCTTACCCAAGGGTATGTGTATCTGTACCTGGATGCCCGGTATGAGCAGGTGCGGGTCAACGGTCGCGTGCAGGATATGGCGGTATTGATGGCCATTGGCGTGCGAGAGGACGGCAAACGGGAGGTGTTGGGGGTGTCGGTCTCCTTCAGTGAGCATGAGGTGCACTGGCGAACCTTTCTGCAGGGATTGCTGAAGCGGGGGCTGCGAGGGGTGCGCCTGATTATCAGCGATGACCATGCCGGCCTGCGGGCGGCACGCAAGGCGGTGTTCGGTGGCATTCCCTGGCAGCGCTGCCAGTTTCACCTGCAACGGAATGCCCAGGCCTATGTGCCCTCGAAGGGGATGCAGAAGGAGGTGGCGGCCCGGATCCGAACCATCTTTCAGGCGCCGGACCGGGCCACGGCCGAGCGGTATCTGGCGGAGGCGGTAGAGGCGTACCAGAAGCGCGCCCCGAAACTGGCTGCCTGGATGGAGACCAACGTGCCGGAGGGCCTGACCGTGTTTGACTTTCCCAGGGGGCATTGGCGTCGTATTCGCACCACGAACATGGTGGAGCGCTTGAATCGGGAGATACGTCGCCGCACGCGCGTGGCGAGCATTTTTCCCAACGAGGACTCCTGTCTGCGCTTGATTACGGCACTGTTGATGGAGACCAGTGAGGCCTGGGTGACAGGACGCGTGTACCTGTCCATCACAGACACTTGACACGTTGTGCATGGCTATTCCGCCCTCCAGGAAGACACCGACCCGCACAATTTACAGAAAGAACTTGACACTACTAGTGTTCGGAAAACAGTGGTGATCAGGATCGGGAAATAGGCGAATTCCGGTGTCTTGCCTGTCTATCTAAGAACCAAGGGAAAATCAAATTATCTAATCTATTGCACAAGACCAGGCGTATTCGCAATGAGTTAGCGCATTATCGTCTGGTTTCTTACCAGGACGCACGATATCTGTGGCAGAGTATCCAGGAACTCGGGGGGATTGAGTGACTGAACCAGTATCTTGCTTCACATCGCTTTCCCTCAAGCCTCGTTACACCAGCGGCGAAGACGACCCGCTGTACGACTTCTATATCCCTGTGCTACGGGT
>WFVP01000324.1 GCA_015491595.1 Anaerolineales bacterium | reverse complement strand
GTCCTCGTAGGTGATTTCTCCCTGCAAGACCCGGGTCAGGAACCACAGGGCCAGCAGGTTGAGCAGGACCAACCCGCCAATCCAGCGCCACCGCAGGTGCCCCCGTCGAAACGTCCAGGTTGCTTCGGGCAGTTCCAAAGGATTCCTCCTATGCGTCGGTCCTTGTCTCGGTTACCGAGATGAGTATACCGATGGGACAGGAGGAAGGAAAGAGGCCCGCGAGGAGGCCCGTCCTGTCATGGTCCTGGGTGCATGAGGCGGGCTCACGACAACATCGGGCGCACGCGAGGCCAGGCCAGGAGGACCCCTTCGAACAACAGGCGGGGGGTCACGTAACGACGCAGCTGTTCCATGGCCCGGTGCAGGGTGTGGAGCAAGTCGTAAACCTGGTGGAGGGGGACGCGGAGGGCGAGGAAGTCCAGCAGGCGCTTTTGGCCCGGATGGAAAAGGGGCAGGGGATGGTCCAGGGCCACGTGGAGGACGTCCCGCCAGAAGGCGGCCCAGACCATGAGGGGCTCGTCCAGCGCATGGCGCGGCAGGGTCTGCACCAGGGTGTGGGCGTAGGCGAACCGCTCCCGACGGGACGCGGCCAGCAAGCGGGGGATGTCGGTGACCCAGCGGTGGTGGCGCTGGTAGGCTTCGGCGTCCTGGGCCAGGCGCAGGGCATAGCCCGGTCGTCCGGCGGCCCAGGAGGCCACCTGTAGCGCCCGGTCTTCCTCCAGGCGAAAGCGGCGCGCAAGGGCCTGGGCCAGGGCGGCCGTATCCATGGGCCGCAGGGGTACCTGCTCACAGCGGGAGGCAACGGTGGGGAGCACGGTTTCGCTGGAGGCCGCGGTGAGAAGAAGTAAGCCCCGTTCTGAGGGCTCTTCCAGGGTCTTGAGCAGGGCATTGGCCGCGGCCGGTGTGGCCCGGTCGAATCCGACCAGGACGGCCACCCGGTATGGGCTCATTTGCGGGCTGAGGGTCAGGAACTGGCGCACTTCCCGCACCTGGTCGACCTGCAGCCCCATGGCCCGGGCGGCGGGCCGCACCACGAACACGTCGGGATGCAGGCTCTCTTGCGTGTCCAGGGTAGCTTCCACGTACCGGCAGGAGCGGCACTGGCGGCACATGGTCCCGGGTTGTGGGGGTTGTTTGCACAGCAGGGCCTGGGCAAAGCGCAGCGCCAGGGTCCGTCGTCCCACGCCAGGTGGCCCGGTAAACAGATACGCATGGTGCACGCGCTCTTGTTGAATATGGGCTTGTAACATGCGTACAGCCCAGGGGGAACCAAGAAACTGCCAATCCATGAGCGCTTTTTAACCCTTCCCTTGAGGACGTGCCTCCATTATAACAATCCCTCAGGAACCCGTTTCATAGATGAACGATGCTGATGGAAGTATGTATGTGGGAAACTTTGGTTGACCCGTTTCTGTGGGCCAACATGGAGATGGAGGCACGGCATGGACGAAGCGCGTGATGAATGGCTGACCCTGAGCGAAGCTGCCCGCTTATTGGGGGTACATCCCAGCACCGTACGGGCCTGGTCCGACAAGGGCCTGCTGCCCGTCTACCGTACCCAGGGCGGACATCGCCGCTATCGTCGCAGTGAAGTCGAGCTGTGGGCGAAGTCCCACCGACAGAAGTCCTCCGTTTCCCCGCAAGACGTTATGCGCATGGCCATCCGTTACGTCCGCGTTCATGTGGCCGAGGGTCGTCTGGAACAACAAGACTGGTATCGCAAGTTGAACAACGAAGAAGCCCGGGCTTACTATCGTTACGCGGGGCGTTTGTTGCTTACGGGCCTGTTGGCTTATCTCACCGAAAACGGCGAGGAAACCCTGGCCCAGGCCCACGTGCTGGGCTATGACTACGCCATCCATGCTCGCCGCTTTGGCCTTTCCTTTGTCGAAGCCACGCAAGCATTTCTTTTCTTCCGCAACACCGTGCTGGAGGCCATGGTGCACCTCTATGCCCAGGCCAATGTGCTTTCCGGTGAGGCCTGGGAAGAGATGTTGCGCAGGTTCCATGAGTTCACGGACCAAATCCTGATTAAGCTGCTGGAAACCTTCCAGGCGTTGGGGACTTGAGTGGTAAGGAAGGGGAAAGAAAACGGGCAGTGGCTTCGCCACTGCCCGTTTTCTTTAGGGTTGGGGTTCCAGGCGCAAATGCCCTTCCAGGTGGGCCAGGACCTGTTCTTGGGTCCAGAGCATGGGATGGTACTGGAAGGTGCGCCAGAGGTCCGTCATATCCACGTAATGGGGATGGAACGCGTGGCCGGATTGTCCTGTGGTATGGATGGCCAGGGAACGGCCCAAATCGGCCAGGTCCACAATCATCCGCATGGAAGGCAGGGAGACCACCCGATATCCCTTGTTGGCCTTCCATCCTGTGGCATTGACAATCCCCGCACCTCCGCCTGTAGGGTACGGTCCTCGGTTAAAAAGGGCTTCGATGGGGGCGACGCCGCTCTTCCCCAGCGTGGGATGGGTCAGATATAGCGCATGGAGTTTGCCCCAGGCCCACCGATTCGGGTCACGACCGAGCCGTTCCTCCAGTTCGGCCACGGCCGCGGCGAAAGCCTGCCGCAGGATATCGTCCCGGGTCTCCCGTTCCGGCGTGTTCTTATCGTCCCACCAGGGGCTGTCGGGGATGTCCACCAGGTGACGCATCACCTCGAACCACCGCGCGCCGCCCTGGGGCCAGTAGTCCTGGGGCAGGTCGTCGTGGAAAGTGGCGGCCAGCAGGTGACGCCAGAACGCGGCATACAGGGCGGCCGCTGGACTCTCCGCATCCATTTGGTAATTCCATCCCTGCCACAACGCGCGCACCTCTTCCAAGCGCGCATCTTGCAGGTCCAATTCCATCACCAGGGGCACCAGGAAAGCCGCGCTGCCGTCGTAGTTGTCCGCCTGGATGCGGGCCATGTCCTCCACGTCCAGGGGCTTGGGGCTTTGTTCGATGAGGTCGACAATGCGTCGGGCCCGGTATCCCATAGCGGGCCGGTCGAAGATGCGCCAGGGATAGTCGGGTCCGACCACGGTGTTGTTGGCGGTCACGATGTAGCCCTTTGGAGGATTCAGGACCCAGGGGAGTTCTTCAAAGGGAATGTACCCCTGCCACTCATAGTCGTCCGTCCATCCGGGAACGGGCACCTCTCCGGTGTGTCCGGGCTGGCGGATAGGGATTTTCCCCGGCATCTGATAGCCGATGTTCCCGTCCACGTCCGCGTACAGGAGGTTTTGAGCGGGGACGTCAAAGAGACGGGCGGCTTCCCGGAACTCCTCCCAATTCCGGGCTTTGTTGAAGCCCAGGATGGCCTGCAGGGTGTTGGCCGGTTCCAGCGCGGTCCAGCGCAGGGCCAGGGCGTAGGACGCGGGGAGGTCCAGTCCGGATTTCTCGTCGAAATCCTTAAGTTTGCCGTAGACATCGCTGATGACGGGCCCGTGGCGGGTCGAGCGGATGGTGATTTCCACCGAGCCACCCCCGGCGATGCGGATGACCTCGGTGCGTACGTCCATGTCGACCCATTCGCCATTCACCTGGTACTGGTTGGGGTTCTCCGGGTTGATTTTCTCGATGTACAGGTCCATCACGTCCGGCCCGACGTTGGTAAAGCCCCATGCGATGCGGTCGTTGTGGCCGATGATGACGCCCGGCGCGCCTGCGAAGGAAAAGCCCACGACATCATAAGGGCAGGCTTCGGATTTCGGCTGGCAGTGCAAGCCCACCTGGTACCAGATGGAAGGCAGTTGCTGCCCCAGATGGGGGTCGTTGGCCAGGATGGGCTTCCCCGTGGCGGAGAGGTCCCCGGAAATGGCCCAACTGTTGGAACCCAAATCCAGGCCACCTGTGCCCAAATACGCGTCCACCTGCCGGATGGTACGTCCCAGGCCTTCGGCCAGCACGGCCACCTGGGGCCAGTAGGGTGGAAGAGATGGAGAGGGTTCGGCGGCAGCTTCTGAAGAGAATTCGGGTACGATGACGGGATGTCGGTCGTAGGGGTACGGGGGGAAGAGTTCCGCCACCTGTTCCGGGGAGAGGGTCTTGAGGAGCACCGCGCGTTCGATTTCCGCCTGGATATTCCCCCGCAAGTCCCAGGCCATGACCCGAATCCAGGCCAGCGCGTGGACGGGGTCCCAGGGCTCGGGTTCGTAATCGGGGTTCAGGAGTTTGAGCACCGCATATTCCAGACTCAGCGCGCTTCCTTTGCGCTGGGCCAGATAGGCGTTAACTCCATCGGCATAGGCATCCAGAACGGCCCTGACGTCCTCGGGCAGGCGCTGGTAATCCTGTTCAGCCAGGCGCCACCAGCCCAGGGTACGCAGGAAGGCGTCGGTTTCCACCTGAGATTCCCCGAACATCTCGGACAGCCGGCCGGCCGCGGTATGCCGCCACACGTCCATCTGCCAGAAACGGTCCTGGGCGTGGACGTATCCCAGGGCGAAGAACAGGTCATGAGGGTTGGAGGCGTAAATGTGGGGGATGCCGTACTCGTCTCGGTAGATGTCAACGGGGGCCTGAAGCCCCTGGAAGGTCAGCGTGCCTTTGGTTTGGGGAAAGGAACGGCGGGACATCCAGACGAAGCCCAGGACGCTTAGAACCACGACCAAGGCCAGTATGAAAAGCATCTTCCTCAAAAAGCGACGCATGAGAGGCCTCCCGGTTTCGAGGATGGATATGCAACACGGCG
This sequence comes from Anaerolineales bacterium, assembly GCA_015491595.1. Lineage (GTDB taxonomy): Bacteria > Chloroflexota > Anaerolineae > Anaerolineales > DRMV01 > S139-71. The sequence continues at coordinate 1,401 of WFVP01000324.1, read as the reverse complement.
TGTCGGATTCGGCAGTGTTCCGGAATTTGGCATCGACAGGTGGGCACTTCTTCCAGTATAAACCAATTTTGTCTTTGGCTCGGATTGGGGTATGCTTGGGGTTGTGGCTGACGGAGCTTTGCGGTGGAGGTTGGCTCATGACCTATGAACGCATTTCCCTGAAAGAAGCCGCCTACGTGATGGAAGTGTTGCAATCGCAATTCAGTACATCGCGCGGCGCCAACATGCTTAACCGTCTGGAACGGGCCTTTGCCGAGAAGTTCGGCGTAGGGTATGCCATTTCCTTCGTCAACGGTACAGCCACTCTGCACGCGTCCCTGGCCGCGGCCGGTGTGGGACCGGGCGATGAGGTCATCGTCCCGCCTCTCACCATGGCCAGCACGTCCTTCGCGGTGTTGCACGCCGGGGCCCTGCCTGTGTTCGCGGACATCGACCCGGAAACCTGGACCATTGATCCCGCCTCCATCCGGGAACGCATCACCGAGCGGACCAAGGCCATCGTGCCCGTGGCTATTTACGGTCTGTCGCCGGATATGGACCCCATTATGGAAATCGCTGAGGAACATGGGCTTTTTGTTTTGGAGGACGACGCCCAATGCTTTTTGGGGAAGTACAAGGGGCGTTTGGTGGGCACGCTGGGTCATGCAGCCAGTTTCAGCTTTCAGAGCTCCAAGCATATGACCAGCGGCGAAGGGGGAATGGTCATCACGGACGACCCCGACCTGGCCGACCGCATCCGCCGCTTCAACAGCCTGGGATACGCCGCAGTAGGCCGTTCCCAGGCGAAGATTTCCAAGGATGTGATTCAAGACCCCAATTATGCCCGGCATGTGGAAATTGGATGGAACTACCGCATGGCTGAAGTCTGCGCCGCGGTCGCCCTGGGCCAACTGGAGCGTCTGGACCTGCTGGTATCCCTGAGAAAGAAGGCGGCCTCCTATTTCGCACAGGCCGTGGAAGGATGTACCTGGCTTACGCCCCAGAGAGTTCCCGAAGGTTACGAACACGCTTACTGGACCTACGTGCTGCGCCTGGATCGGGACGACATTACCTGGCACGACTTCCGGGCCAAGTACCTGGAGTTTGGGGGTGAGCCTTTTTATGGGGCCTGGCGGTTGACGTACCTGGAACCCGCGTTCCAGGGAAAGCGATTCGCCGATTACCAGTGGCAGGAATTCGGGCCCGGACTGTGCCCCGTGGCCGAAGCCACGCAACCTCGTTTGATTCAACTGCCCACGAATTACTTCTCTGAAGAGGAGATGGAACGCCAGGCCGAGGCCCTGGCCCGTACCATTGACTATTTTGGGCGGTAAGGAGGCTCTTTCCACCATCCGAGTATGAAAGCCCAATTTTGGGGAGGAGGGGACCATCATGGGGCGTTCTATGGCCTGTCTCTTATAC
>WFVP01000323.1 GCA_015491595.1 Anaerolineales bacterium | reverse complement strand
GCTCTGTCTGCTGCCCGTGACGGTGTGGGTCTTGCGGGATGTAGAGGAAGTGCGCGAATATCTCGCCTGGGACTGGGCCAAGGCCGCGGCTCCGCTGGCCCTGGCGGCCCTTCTGTTGGGCGCGGGATATCGCTGGCGCGGCGCGTTGTACCGTCGCCTGGCAATGGTATGGCGCCGCTGGGTGCACCCATGGATGCAGCGTCCCAGGGGGCTTTTCTGGGCCTTCCTTTGGGCCTGGATGTCCAATCTGGTGCAAATCGGCAGCATTTACCTCCTCGCCCGGGCCGTTGGGATGCCCGTTTCCTACGGGCAGGTGGTGGGCCTTCACGCCTTGATTTACCTGCTGGTGCTGTTGCCCATTTCCCTCAACGGCATCGGGGTCGCCGAAAGCGCGTACGTGGTCCTGTATCCCCTGTTGGGCGCGACGCCGGCCCAGGCCGCGGCCCTGGCCCTGCTGGCCCGCTTCTTGCCTTTGCTGGTCCTGCTTCCCGGCGCGTTTTGGCTTCCCAAGGTGCTGCAAGAAGCGGCTATGGGGGTAAAATCCTTGCGGCAAGGAGGTCGTGATGGAAACGCATGAGCCGCAAGTGTCCGTGGTCATCCCGGTGTACAACGAGCGGGAAAATCTCCCCTTGCTGTACGAGAAGCTCCAGGGGGTGCTTTCCCGGCATCCGTGGACCTGGGAAGTGGTGTTCGTGGACGATGGAAGCACCGATGGAAGCACGGACGTTCTGACCCAGCTGGCCCGGCAGGACCCGGAACACGTGCGGGTGCTGGTGTTGCGACGGAATTTCGGCCAGACCGCGGCCATTGCCGCCGGCGTGGACCATGCCCGGGGCGGGGTCATCGTGCTGATGGATGCGGATTTGCAGAACGACCCGGAGGACATTCCCCGGCTTTTGGCCAAGATTGAAGAGGGCGCGGATGTGGTCAGCGGCTGGCGCAAGGACCGCAAGGACCCCTTCCTGACCCGGGTGCTGCCCTCCCGCATCGCCAACGCGTTGATTTCGAAAGTCACCGGGGTTCCGTTGCACGATTACGGATGCACCCTGAAGGCGTATCGGCGGGACATCCTGCAATCCTTCCGGCTGTACGGGGAGATGCACCGCTTCATTCCCGCGTACGCGGCCGCGGTGGGCGCGCGCATCGTGGAAATCCCGGTGCGTCATCATCCCCGACGTTTCGGTCGTTCCAAGTACGGTTTGGGGCGCACCTTGAAGGTGTTGTTGGACCTCATCACCGTGAAGTACCTGATTTCCTTCTCCCAAAAGCCCATTTACCTGTTCGGCGGCATGGGCCTGGTGTTGCTGGTGCCGGGCTGGCTGTTGCTTCTCTTCCTTATCGTGCGACGGATTTTCTGGCAGGTGGGCATCCTCACCTCGCCCCTCTTTCTCATCAGCCTGATGTTCATCATCCTGGGCTTCCAATCCATCTTGATGGGCCTCATTGCCGAGTTGCTGGTGCGGATTTATCACGAGTCCCAGGGGAAGCCCATCTACGTAGTGCGCCAGAAACTCAATGTGATCCAAGACGACGCGTGTGAGGACGGGCGATGAAAACCGCGGTTTGGACGCTTTTGGGGTTGGCCTTGCATCTGTGGGCCGCGGCCCATGTTTCTCTGTGGGGCCCGGTCATGGGGACCTCCCGCCTCTGGTGGGCGAAGGCGGGGACGTTGAGCCTGTCTTTTGCGGCCTGGTTGCTGGCCGGGTGGCTTGGACAGCGGGAAGCGGTCTGGAACGGGGTACGTCGTTGGCCGGTCGGGGTGCGGCGGCTGTTGCAAATCGGCTTATGGGTGGCCCTCGTCTACGTCTTCCTGTTTTCGCCCTTCGCCTGGAAGGTGCACCGGCGGGGACTGTTCCTTCTGGGCATCGCTTGGACGGTGTTGGGAACCTGGTTCCTGCAGGGCCACCGACGTCGGGAAGAACTGCTCAAGGTGCTCCTGGTCACCGGGGCCGCTCTGGCCTTCCTCTCCCCTTATACGGACGTGGTGGCCTTTCCCTTCTCCCTGACGTGGTCGGAGGGCAATCGGCTCTGGGACCGTTCACTGATTTTCGGTCGGGAACGCTACCTCTATCCCCTGGATCAGCCCGTTCCGGTGTTCAACGACCCGGGACGCATCCTGTTGTGGGGGCTGATTTACCTGTATCCCGGCGCGTCTATCGGCCTGGTGCGTTTCTGGAACGCCTTTTTGTTTACCGTCCCCTATCTGGTGCTGGCCTGGATGTTGTTCCGGAAGCCGGGCGCGGCGCGGACCGGGGTGACCGTGTGGGTCATGACCCTGTGGGGTTTCCTCTTCCTGGCCCAGGGACCGATTTACACTCCCCTGGTGCTGGCCGCGATGTTGGTGTGGTACGGGGCGCAACGGAAGCACATGCTGACGCGGGCCGCCTACCTGCTGGCCGCGGGTTATTTGGTGCGCATCACCCGGTTCACCTGGGTGTTCGCGCCCTTCATGTGGGCCCTGTTCCTCTTCCTGGCCGATGGGGACCCCCGTACCCGCCGGTGGTGGAAGCGGCACCTGGTACCCCTCCTCAGCGCCCTGGTGGGCTCGCTGGTCCTGGTGCAGTGGCTGGACGGCGAGGGTTTCGTCAACCTGCTGGCGCGCCTGGACGGCCATGCGGGCATCGAGCAGCTCAAGTCCCACAGCCAGTTTGGTCAGTTGACCCCCCAGGCCCTGTGGAAGACCCTGACATACCAATCCTTCCTGTGGCACCGGTTGCTCCCCAACCCCACCTTCCCCCTGGGCATCCTGCCCGGGGTGGCGCTGGGCACGGGCGCGGTGGTGCTGGCCCTGGCATGGGCCTGGCGCCGCTATCGGGAAGCACCATCTGGTTGGGCCCGGGTATATGGCGGGCTGATGCTCCTGGCGTTCTTCGTGGTGGGCCTGGTCATCAGCACCAAAATCGGCGGTGGCGACAATCTGCACAATCTGGACATGTACCTGCTGGGCCTGCTGCTGATGGTAGGGTGGCACTGGCAACGCCTGGAGGACCGTCTCCTGGCCGCCCTCCCCAAGCCCCTGGTCCTTTGGGCCCTCCTGGGCCCTATGGTGGTGCTTTTCTGGGGCTACGGATTCGCCTTTCGCCCCCGCTTGCCCTCGCCTGAAGTCCAGCAGGAGGCGCTGGCCTTCTTGCAACAGGCGACCCAGGAGGCCCTTACCGAAGGCGAGGTGCTGTTCATGGACCAGCGTCAGCTCCTGACCTTTGGGTACGTCCGGGTGCCTTTGGTCCCGGATTATGAAAAGAAACTGCTGGCCGACCGTTCTCTGAGCGGTGACGAGGCCCTGTTCCGGCAGTACTACCAGGACCTGCAGCGGCGGCGTTTTTCCCTGATTGTGACCGAGGTCCTGAAGGTGCGCTGGGAGGACCCTGCCAGGCACGACTTCGCGGAGGAGAACAACGCCTGGGTGCGGTGGGTGGCCCAGCCCACCCTGTGCTATTACGAGCCGGTGGCCACCTTCCGGGAGCTGGGTCTGCAGGTCCTGCGCCCCCGTCCCCAAGAGGACACCCGGGATTGCCCTGCCAAGCTCCCGGTCTCGGTGACGCCATAAGGGCTGTCGTGGGGCTCCTTCAAGGGTGGGGGGAGGTCAGGCGCAAGACGTCCGGTGCTCTTGGGAGCGCAAAGAGCGCCAGAGGTCCAGGGCGGCGAGGAGGAGGAAGCGGGGAATCACGGTGGCGTAGCGCTTCCACAGGCGTCGGGGTTCCATAAGCAAGCGGAAGAACCACTCCATGGCGATGCGTTGCATCCACACGGGCGCTTCGGGGACCCTGCCCGCGAGCATGTCAAAGGCCCCGCCCACGGTGATGATGTACCGCACCCGGCGGGTGTGGCGGGACAGGCGGTACGCCAGGATTTCTTGTTTGGGCGAGCTGATGCCAATCCAAACGATGTCGGCTCCCTTCTCGTCCAGGGTGGCGGCCAGGGACGCGACCTCTTCCTCGGTCATGGGGCGGAAGGGAGGGGAGTAGGTATGGACGACGCGGGTGACGCCCAGGTCCTGCGCCACCCGTTCGCGAAGGGCCTCGGCCAGACCGGGCGGTCCGCCGCAGAAGGCGTGGTTCACGGGCAAAGACGCGCTGGCCTGGAGGAGACGCCGCATCAGGGTAGGTCCACGGCACTTTCGGGCCGTCCGGGCGCCTTTGAGCCAGGCGACCCATACCGCGGGGGTCGCGTCCGGCAGGTTCATGTAAGCGCGTTGCATCGCGTGTTTGGCCTCCGGGTGGTCCTGGGCGTACACCAGGGTATGGATGCTGACTGCGCTCACGGTGCGGGCCGGGCCCTCCTCCCGGTTCTGCAGAGCGTCCAGGATGTGCGCGATGACGCGCTCCAGGTCGGTGGCCGCGCAGGGGATGTCCAGGATGCACACGATGGGAAAGGGGCGTTTCGTCGAGGGCATGGAGAAACCTTCGTCATGCAGGGAGGAGATGGCGCCTCCTTCACGGGAACCGTTGGAGCCATTATAATCAGGCCGCAATCTTCCCACAAGAAAGGAGGACGTTCATGCCTACGGCCTTGATTACCGGCATCACAGGACAGGATGGTTCGTATCTGGCGGAGTTCTTGCTGGAAAAGGGTTATCGCGTCTTGGGGATGGTGCGACACACCAGTTACCCGCGGCTGGAACGCATCGAGCACCTGCTGGACAAAATCGAACTGGTGGAAGCGGACCTGACCGACCTGCCTTCCCTCATTCGGGTCATGGAGAAGTACAAGCCCGATGAGGTTTACAACCTGGCGGCGCAGAGCTTCGTGCCCACCTCCTGGGAGCAGCCCATCCTCACTGGCGAGGTCAACGCGCTGGGCGTGACGCGGCTTTTGGAGGCCATTCGGGTGGCCCATCCCAAGGCCAAGTTCTACCAAGCGTCCACCAGCGAGATGTACGGCGCGGTCCGGGAGGTGCCCCAAAACGAGAACACCCCCTTTTATCCCCGCAGCCCGTACGCGGTGGCCAAGGTCTATGCCCACTGGATTACGGTCAATTACCGGGAGTCCTACGGCCTGTACGCGGTGTCGGGCATCCTCTTCAACCACGAAAGCCCGCGGCGCGGCATTCAGTTCGTCACCCGCAAGGTGACGTATCACGTGGCCAAAATCAAACTGGGCTTGGCCCGGGAAGTGCGCCTGGGCAACCTGGAGGCCAAGCGGGACTGGGGTTACACCGGCGACTACGTCAAAGCCATGTGGATGATGCTGCAACAAGACCAACCCGAGGATTACGTGGTGGGTACCGGTGAGGCCCACTCGGTGCGGGAGTTGTGCGAGGTGGCCTTCGGTTACGTCGGGCTGGACTATCGAGAGTTCGTCAAGCAAGACCCCCGTTACTTCCGCCCGGTGGACGTGGACTTCCTGCTGGCGGACCCCACCAAGGCCAAAACCAAACTGGGCTGGAAGCCCAGCGTGAGTTTCGAAGAGCTGATTCACATGATGGTGGACGCCGACCTGGAGCGGTTGAAATACCGCCTGGACAAGGAGCGGCGCACCATCTTCACCCCGTGAGGGCAAGGAGCGGGCGTCAACGGGGCGGGCCAGTTCGGGTCTGCTCCGTTGCTTTTCATCGAGGGCGGAGACGCGCCAGGGCGCGCCAGAGTTGAAGCATCCGTGGGCGCACTTGCTGATACAGGCAGTAACCCACGGGCGAGGGCGTCCAATCCCAGGGTCCCAAGGTGCGCACCACCCGGCCTCCGAACCCCTTTTTGAAGCGATAAACCCCCCACATGGGGTCCTGGGGATGAAAACGGAAGGGCGCGCCCCACATGTCGTATCGCGTGCATCCCCGGGCTTTGGCCCATTGCATAGCCGCCCACTGGAGCGCGTGGTTGGGCATGCGGTTGCGATGGCGGTTCCGGGACATGCCGTGGAGATACCACGCCGTGGGCCCGAAGTGAACCAGTATCAGGCCGGCCACGGGTTCGCCTTCCACCCGGGCGACGAAGGGGGTAAGCATGCCCGCGCGGGCCAGGGCGCTCCAGAGGTGGAGGTAATACGCGCGCGAGCGGATGGGAAAGCCGTCCCGTTGCGCGGTTTCGGCGTACATCGCGTAAAGCAGGGGGAAGTCTTCCGGCGAGCCCGGTTGCACTTCCACACCTTTGCGGGCCGCCAGGCGGATGTTGTAGCGGGTTTTTTGTTTCATCCGGGCCAGCAGCGCGGCCTCGTCGGCTTGCAGGTCAATCCAGAGGGTGTTGGGG
>WFVP01000322.1 GCA_015491595.1 Anaerolineales bacterium | reverse complement strand
CCCGCATAAACCTCGGTGGCCGTTGCCAGCGTCGTTCCGGCGACATCTTGATACAGGGTGAATTGGACGGAGGCAATTTTAGAGGGGTCGGCAGTGTCCAGGGTGTACGTGATGTCCTTGACAAAGTACCCATCAACGCTTCCGGTGCCATCGCCGGCGTAGGAAGAATCCACGGTGTTCTGCGCGGCAAAGGCGTAAATCAAGAGCATGGACAACACGGCCAACAAGAACACCCAAAAATGGCGGCTGTGCTTACGCATCACACACCTCCTAAATGACCAAGTTATCAACCGAAATGAGCTGACAATCAAAAGAAGGTGCGTTTGACAAGATGTTAGTACAACAGGCGATACCTGTCAATCCCGAATTCCGTGACGCAGACACGACCTTTTCGTAAAGGAGTGTGACAGGAGAGCGGGGATGTGTCTTCCTCTTCGGCCAGCCATGCCTGGAAGCGATGTCATTCCTCCAGCCAGCGTTGAATTTGCATTTTGAGGTCAGCCCGACGACGGGCCAGAGCCTCCGGACGAACCTCTCGGAGCTCCATGCCCGGCAAAACTTCTCGAATCGTGGTCAGGTCGAAGGCCCCATCCACCTTTTCGGCCTGCAGCAGGCGCCCAGGTTTGCCCCACGGGTACGCTTCCCCCCGCCTCACCGTTCCAGCCGCACCCAGAGGAGCTCCCGGTCCCGGGCGCCGAAGCGGTACTTGTAGCCCTCGGGGCCGCGCATGAAGTCCACGCCTTCGTAGCCGCGAGCAATGGCCCATTGCAACATGTGGGCCAGCAACACCCATCCCGGGGAGAGTTGCTTGTACTTGGGGTTCAGGCCGGAGTTGTAAATCCATAGTCGGCGATGGAAATCAAAGCACAGGAAGGACGCGGCCCGTTCACCGCCCACCGTCAGGAACGCAAAGAACAACCACCCATGGCGCAGGGCGTCATGACACACGGCGCGCAACCAGGCCTGCCGGGTCGGCGTAAAGAAAGCCGCTTTTTGAGGATGAGCCTGCATCAGGGCGAACAGCGCGTCCATCTCCGCATCCAATTGTTCCGGGTCCGTTACCCGGTACCAATGGACTGCATGCGGATGCCGATGGGCCCGACGCAGCTTGCGCCGAATCTCATGGCGTTGTTTCTTGCCGACCTGGTGGAGATAGGCTTCCCAGGAAGGCGGCAGGGCCAGATAAGGCGCCACCTCGCACGGGCTCTCAGTGGACTTCAACCCATACCGGACCGCCCAATCGGCTGCCCCCCGCCGTAAGGGGCTCTCGGGAAGCAGATTCCACCATTCCCAACGGCGCACCTGGGGGAAGACCGGCGAAGGGCCAAACAAGGCGTCCCCTAAGGCCCGGACGAAAGCCTTTTCCGCCTCCCGCGTCACCAGCACGTCCAGGAAGTCCGTCAACCGATGGCTGCCAATGACCATCATGGTGGGGCCATGCCGGGTGGGCGTGATGAAGAAGGGCGCCGCCCCCTGCAGGCGCCCGGCTTCGTCCCGGTACACGGCCACGGCCAATTGACCCTCGGGCCATTCCCCCGCGCCCAGGGTCTCCCACCAACGCCACAGGTATTCATGCCGCAGGAAGGGCAGAGGCAGGAGGGAACGGTCCAGCAACGCGTTCCACTCCTCGGCCATGTCGGCCCACACTTCGGGTTCGGTAATCCAAGTCAACATGGTCGGCTCCTTGCGTTGTCGCAAAAGGTGTGGGACCTATCCCAGGGAATTCTAACAAAGCCCCGGCCGAAGGACATCCGGGAGGGCGCAAGCTCCCCGGCCTGCTCTTTGTGCTCATTCCCCGTTTCGGCGCTATAATCCCCTAAGGTGGCCTGCCAACCCTCAGGCCCGCCCACGGGGGAAAGGGAAACGTCCTCTTCGGCGAGAAGGCGTCCCGCACCGCCCCCGTTGGAACTCGTACCCCCATCAGGGATGGACGCGTATGCGCGCACTCCTTCGTTTGAGTCCTTTCGTGCGGCCTTACTGGAAACAGGTCCTCCTGGCGGCCTTCAGCCTGTTGGCCCTGACCGCGGCCAACTTGTGGGTGCCGTACCTCATCCAGCAGGTCATCGACGTGGGTCTGGCCCAGCGGGACCGGGCCTATCTGACCCAGGCCGCGTGGCTCATCCTGGGCATCGGTGTGGCCCGGGCGGGACTGCTCTTCGCCCGCCGGTATCTCACCGCCTGGGTCGCCCAGAGGGTCACCTATGACTTGCGCAACCGCATCTACGCCCATCTCCAACGCCTCTCCATCGGCTTCCACGACCGCACGCCCAGCGGCCAGCTCATCAGCCGCACCATTGAGGATGTGCGGGCCGTGACCAACTTCCTGAACGGCGGCCTGGTGGAAATATTGCAAATGGCCCTCATGTTCGTGGCCGCCCTGGGCGTGATGTTCGCAGCCAACCCGCGGCTGGCCCTGGTGGCCTCTTTACCCCTCATCCCCCTGGTGCTGGTGGCCACCAACTTCGGTCAGAAGGTCACCCACCTCTTCTACCGGGTGGACCAGAGCATGGGGAAAATTACCGTCCGGGTGCAGGAAAACGTCGTGGGCGCGGCCGTGGTGCGGGCCTTCGCCCGGGAGCGGTACGAAATCGAACGCTTTGAGGCCAGCAACCGGGAACTCTACGACGCCCGGCTCACCGTCATCGGCCAATGGGCCCGGGTCATGCCCACCACCTTCTGGCTCATCTCCGTGGGCACCATCCTCATCCTGTGGTTCGGCGGTCGGATGGTGTTGCGGGGGGAGACTACCCTGGGCGAAGTGGTGGCCTTCAACAGCTACTTCGTCCTCTTGGGGATGCCCGCTCGCCAGCTGGTCTGGCTGGTCAACATGGCCGGCGAAGCCGCGGCCGGGGCCAAGCGCATCTTCGAGGTGCTGGATACCGAACCCGACATCCAATCCCCGCCCCGGGCCCTGCGCCTGCGCCCTATCCAGGGCCGGGTGACCTTCGAGCACGTGTTCTTCCGTTATCCCGGCGAATCTCACGACACGTTGCAGGACATCCACCTGGACATTCCGCCCAACACCGTGGTGGCCCTCATCGGCCCCACAGGAAGCGGGAAAACCACCCTCATCAGCCTCATCCCCCGTTTCTACGACCCTACCCGGGGCCGGGTGCTCATTGACGGCCACGACCTGCGCACCCTGGACCTGACCACGCTGCGGCGCCAAATCGGCATGGTGCTGCAAACGTCCCTGCTCTTCTCCACCACCATTCGGGAGAACATCGCCTACGGCCGACCCGACGCCACCGAGGAGGAAATCATCGCCGCGGCCAAGGCAGCCCAGGCCCACGAGTTCATCATGCGCATGCCCCAGGGCTACGACACCGTGGTGGGCGAACGGGGCGTGACCCTTTCCGGCGGTCAGCGCCAGCGCATCGCCATCGCCCGGGCCTTGCTCATGGACCCTCGTATCCTCATCCTGGATGATGCCACTTCCAGCGTGGACACGGAAACCGAACACCTCATCCTCCAGGCCCTCTTCCGCCTGATGCAGGGCCGCACCACCTTCATCATCGCACAACGGGTGGCTACGGTGAAGCACGCCGACCTTATCCTCGTCATGGACGGCGGGCGCATCGTGCAAATGGGCACCCATGAGGAGCTCATCCGGCACCCCGGGCTGTACCGGGAAATCTACGAACTGCAATTGCAACCGGAGGAAGTCCAAGGATGAACCACGTCCCCTGGACGCTGTCCGCAAACCCGACGCCCCGCAGGAGGCGCGCATGACCGAAGACGCGCAATACAAGTACGACCCCCGGGTGCTTCGTCGGCTGTTGGGCTTTCTCCGACCCTACTGGCTGCCCTTCACCGCGTCCCTGTTCTTCATGCTGGGAGCCGCCGGCACCCGGGTAGTCGCGCCCTACTTCGTGAAGATGGCCCTGGACGAGGGTATGGCCGCGGGTTCCCTCCCCGCCCTGCGCAACGCCGTGCTCCTCTACCTCATCGCCGCCTCCCTGCAATGGCTCTTCATCTACCTTCGGGTCAACCTCATGGCCCGGGTGGGCACGGCCATCATCTACGACTTGCGCAACCGTCTCTTCGTACATCTCCAGAACCTCTCCCTCAACTTCTTCAGTCACTACGGCACCGGACGCATCCTTTCCCGGGTCATCAACGACGTGAGCGTCCTGCGCCGCTTCCTGAGCTTTGCCATCCTGGCCGTGGCCCGGGACCTGTTCACCCTCCTGGGCGCGCTCTACGCCATGGCCCGCATGGATGCCCGCCTCACCCTCCTCACCCTGAGCGTGCTCCCCCTGTTGGCCTGGGCCTCGGCCCGCTTCCGCCAGGTGGCCCGGGAAAACTACCGCAAGGTGCGCTCGGCCATCGGTTGGGTCAACGCGGTGCTGGCCGAAACCGTGCAGGGGGTACGGGTCATCCAGGCCTTTGCCCGAGAAGAGGAAAACGACCGTCGCTTCCGGGAGGGTCCCAATGCCGAAGCCATGAAGACCAATCTGGAAGCGGCCCGCGTCGCGGCCCTCTTCTTCCCCAGCGTGGACTTCCTCAACACCCTGGCCACGGCCATTGTGGTGTACTTCGGTGGGCTGGCCGTGCTGGGGGACCGCCTCACCGCGGGCATGTTGGTGGCCTTCGTGCTTTACATCGACCGCCTCTTCGAACCCATCCGCTCCCTGAGCGAGCGCTACGACCAGTTCCTCTCCGCCATGGCCGCGGGAGAGCGCATCTTCACCCTGCTGGATACGCCGCCCGAGGTCCAGGACGCGCCTGACGCCATCGACCTGCCCCCCATTTGTGGGGAAGTGCGCTTCGAGCACGTCTGGTTCCACTACCCCGACGACCCCGATACGCCCATCCTGGAGGACGTGGACTTCCTGGTAAAGCCGGGGGAAACCGTGGCCTTAGTGGGCGAGACGGGCGCGGGCAAGACCACCATCATCAAACTCCTGGCCCGCTTCCACGACCCCACCCGGGGCCGGGTGCTGGTGGATGGTTACGACCTGCGCACCGTCACCCAGGACAGCCTTCGCCGCCAGATGGGCATCGTGCTCCAGGACCCCTTCCTGTTCTCCGGCACGGTGCGGGAGAACATCCGCTTCGGCCGCCTGAACGCCACGGACGAGGAGGTGGAAGCCGCGGCCAGGGCCGTGGGCGCGCACGAGTTTATCATACGCCTGCGTCACGGGTACGACACCCCGGTGGGCGAGGGCGGCGTCCTGCTCTCCGTGGGCCAGCGGCAGCTCATTGCCTTCGCCCGCGCGCTCCTGGCCGACCCCAGCATCCTCATCCTGGACGAGGCCACCTCCAGCGTGGACGTGCAGACGGAACGCCTCATCCAGCGGGCCCTGAAACGGCTCCTGGAGGGTCGCACCGCCTTCGTCATCGCCCACCGCCTTTCCACCATCGTCAACGCGGACCAGATTTTCGTGGTCCACCAGGGCCGTATCGTGGAACGGGGCACCCACCAGGAACTGCTGGCGTTGCGCGGCCTGTATTACCGGCTGTACCAACGGGGCTTCCGGGAAACCCATATCGAAAAAGCCCTTTCCTAAGGCCCGAAGCCAGGCAGAGAAAAGCGAGGCGGCAGGTTCGCCTCGCTTTTGGTTTGGGCCGGGCATCGTTTCGCGCCTGCTCGCGTTTACGGACCGCACGACGGAGAGAGGGGATGGCGCAGGTCAAAGAC
>WFVP01000321.1 GCA_015491595.1 Anaerolineales bacterium | reverse complement strand
GTAATAGGGCTTGGGGTTGGGGTTGATTCGGGATGTCATGATGGACTCGTGACGCGCTTGAGTAGATGTTGCAGGCATTCCAAGAGGTTGGAAATCATGTCAAGGAGATAATCCAAGAACCCACGTCGTACGGTCATACAGGGACAGCCTCTCTCAAAATCGCTTGACCAATATGGGGCTTGAGGGCACGAGCGAGCACTAAATCAACCCGCACACCTAATAAGTCGCTCAAGAAATTTTCAAGCGCGAGGAATTGTATCAGAGATGGGGTCGTGTCGAATTCCACCAGGATATCTAAGTCGCTTTTGTCCGTCGCTTCACCACGCACATAAGAACCAAAAAGCGCCAGACTCCGAACCCCATAATGTGTTCGGAGATAGGGCATCACCTCTTGAAGTTGATGCCGGATGCCTTCAATGGTACAAGGGGCCTTTGCCATTCGCTTTTCCCTCACACTGCATCAGGCACAGTGACACTTGCATTATGCCACGCCGGTTTCTCCATGAAGATTCCAGGTACCGTGGCTACAATTGTCTCTCCCGGGCCAGAATTTCGTGCTTGTGCTCCTCCCACCAGGCGATGGTGCGCTTCAGGCCCTCCTCCAGGGGTGTGGTCGCCTCCCAGCCGAAGTACGCCTTGGCCCTGGAGGTGTCCAGGGCACGACGGGGCTGACCGTTGGGCTTGGTGGTATCCCAGACGATACGACCCTTGTACCCCACCATTTCGGCAATCATGTTCGCCAGGTCCCGAATGCGGACTTCCCGCCCGGTTCCCATGTTTACGGGCTCAGGACCATCATACTTTTCCGCCGCGTCCAGAATGCCGCGAGCCGCGTCCTCCACGTAGAGAAATTCCCGGCTGGGGGACCCATCACCCCACAGGACCACCTCATCCCGACCTTCATCCCGAGCGGTAGTGAACTTGCGGATGAGAGCAGGAATCACGTGAGAGGTCTCCAGGTCGAAGTTGTCGCGGGGACCGTAGAGGTTGGCCGGGAGCAGATAGATGGCATTGAAGCCATACTGCTGCCGGTACGCCTGGGCCTGCACCAGAAGCATCTTCTTGGCCAGGCCGTAAGGCGCGTTGGTTTCTTCGGGATAGCCGTTCCACAGGTCTTCTTCCTTGAAGGGCACGGGGGTGAACTTGGGGTACGCGCAAACCGTGCCAATGGCCACGAACTTCTTTACCCCGAAACGCCAGGCCTCGTGCATGAGTTGCACGCCCATCATCAGGTTGTCATAGAAGAAGGTCGCCGGGTTTTTGCGGTTCGCGCCGATGCCCCCCACGTTCGCGGCCAGGTGGATGATGATGTCCGGCTTGCTGTCCTCCAACAGCCGAACCACGGCTTCATGGTGTACCAGGTTGTAGTCCTTCTTGCGGGGAACGAAGATGTGTTGCGCGCCCCGACGCTTCAACTCCTCGACCACAAAGGACCCCAAAAAGCCTCCACCTCCGGTCACGCACACCCGCTTGTCGCGCCAAAAATCGGACATATCCCGCCTCCTCGCGCAGAATACTGGGCACAGGCATTATACCCGCGTTCGTAAGGGAAGGTCAGGAATCGGTATCCTCCTCTGAGCGCATCAACCCCTGCTTCCATGCGAAGACCGCGGCCTGGGTGCGGTCGGCCAGGTGGAGTTTGCTCAGGATGTTGCTCACGTGGCTTTTGACCGTGCGTTCGCTGATGACCAGACGCCGGGCAATCTCCGCGTTGCTCAACCCCTCGGCGATAAGGCGCAATACCTCCAGTTCGCGTTGCGTCAGGTCCGCGAACGCGGGCGGCGTCTCCCGCTCCGGCTGGTTGCGTTCGGCATGGAGTTCCTGGATGAGGCGGGCGGCCACCCGGGGATGCAGTACAGCCTCCCCACGGGCGGCCCGGCGCACCGCGTCCACCAGTTCTTCGGGCGTCACGTCCTTCAACAGGTAGGAAAGGGCCCCGGCCCGTATGGCCGGGAAGATGTGTTCGTCGTCATGATAGGAAGTCAGCACGATGATTTGGCTGCGCGGGCTGACCCGCTTGATTTCCCGGGTGGCCTGCACACCGTCCATTCCGGGCATGACCAGGTCCATGAGCACCACGTCGGGGGCATGGCGGATGGCCTGGTGCACGGCTTCCCGTCCCGAGGCGGCCTCCGCCACCACGTGGATGTCGTCCTGGGTCTCCAGAAAGGCCCGAATGCCCTGCCGGACCACCGCGTGGTCGTCCACAATAAGCACGGTAATCGGCTCCATACGCATCTCCCCGCGTTGGTTTTGGTGCTGGGTGGGGGAGGGCAATGCCCCCCTTTGGGGATGAAGGGCATAGACCTTCCCTCCTCTTGAGGGACAATGCCCTCTACCCCTCACACAGAGCCACGGAGAACACGGAGGATCTACTGAGGAAACCCAAAATTTTCTCTGTGTCCTCTGTGGCTCCGTGAGAAAATACGATGGCTTTTGCCGCTTTTGTTTGATTTTGAAAAACGCGTGCTCTACCCCTC
>WFVP01000320.1 GCA_015491595.1 Anaerolineales bacterium | reverse complement strand
GTTGGCGGTCGCGCCCGCGCCGGGGCCCAAGGGACGTGATAGAATAGCGAGGTGTGAAACTATAACGCAGGAGAGGGAACGATGGACTTCAAAATCGGAGATCTGGGAACGTCAGGAACGCAGAGTGCCGCCGAGCATGCACCGATTGTGATTTTGGGGTCGGGCCCCGCGGGGATGACGGCCGCGCTCTATGCGGCCCGGGATGAATTGTCCCCCATTGTGCTTACGGGAATGGAGTTGGGAGGACAGGTGTCGTTGACCGAAAGCATTGAGAATTACCCCGGCTTTCCGGAAGGAATTCCGGCACAGGAGCTCATTGAGCGCTTCAAGGCCCAGGCCGAGCGCTTTGGTGCCCGCTTCATCATGGATGTGGCCACGCAGGTGGACCTGAGCCAACGCCCCTTTGTGGTCAAGACCTACGGCATGACCTACACCGCGGACGCCCTCATCATCGCTACGGGGGCCTCGCCCCGAAAGCTGGAAGTGCCCGGCGAAAAGGAATTCACGGGACGGGGTGTCTCCTACTGCGCCACTTGCGACGGCTGGTTCTTCAAGGACAAGAACGTCATCGTGGTCGGCGGCGGAGATAGCGCGCTGGAAGAGGGCCTGTTCCTCACCCGCTACGCGAAGAAGGTCACCATCGTGCATCGCCGGGACCAACTCCGGGCGCAACCCTTCCTGCAAAAGCAGGCCTTTGCCCATCCAAAAATCGAGTTCATCTGGAACACCGTGGTGACGGAAATCCTGGGAGATGAGGCCGTCAAAGGCGTGCGCCTGCGCAACGTGAAGACCGGCGAAGAACGCGAAATGCCCATCGACGGTGTGTTCATCTTCATCGGCCATGTGCCCAATACGGACCTTTTCAAAGGCCAACTGGAACTGGACGAACGGGGTTACATCAAGGTCCAGGGCTGGGTGAAGACCAGCGTACCCGGGGTTTTCGCCGCGGGCGAGGTGGCCGATCCTCGCTATCGTCAGGTCATCACCTCGGCGGGGATGGGCGCGGCTGCGGCCATTGAAGCCCGCCATTTCTTGGCGGAACAGGCTGAAAAGGAAGCCACTTCCAGCACCGTAAGCACTGCATAGGAGGAATGGTCATGGCGCGACCGAAAGTCAGCATTATTGGTGCCGGGATGACCGGCTCGACCACGGCCCACTGGCTGGCCGCGATGGAATTGGCCGATATTGTACTGGTGGACATCGTGGAAGGCATGCCCCAGGGAAAGGGTCTGGACCTGCTGGAGGCCATGCCCATTATCGGCAGCGATGTCCACATCCAGGGGACCAACGATTACGCGGACACCAAGGACTCGGACATCGTCATCATCACCGCGGGCCTGCCTCGCAAGCCCGGCATGTCCCGGGATGACCTGCTCCATGCCAACGCCAAAATCGTGAAGGACGTGGCCCTCAAGGCCATTGAGCAGTCGCCCAACGCCATTTTCATCGTGCTGACCAATCCGCTGGACGTGATGACCTACCTCACCTGGAAGGTCACCGGACTGCCTCACCATCGGGTTGTGGGTCAGGCGGGCATCCTGGACTCGGCCCGTATGCGGGCCTTCGTGGCCATGGAACTGGGCGTGAGCGTGGAGAACGTGCACTGCTATGTCCTGGGCGGCCATGGTGATAGCATGGTGCCTCTGACCCGCCACTCCAACGTGGCCGGCGTACCCCTGAACCAGATTCTGCCCCCTGACCGGCTGGAGGCCATTGTGGAACGCACCCGCAAGGGCGGAGGGGAAATCGTTTCCCTTCTCAAGACGGGCAGCGCCTTCTACGCGCCTTCCGCGGCCCTGGCTCAGATGGTGGAGGCCATTCTCAAGGACAAGCACCTCATCGTGCCCGCGTCGGCCTACGTCAACGGCGAGTACGGCCTGCATGACATCTACTTCGGTGTACCTGTACAATTGGGCCGCCAGGGTGTGGAGAAAATTATCGAATACGACCTCAATGAGGAGGAGATGGCGGCTCTACGTCGCTCGGCCGAGCACGTGAAGGCCAACATCGCCAAGTTGGAGCCTTACCTCTCCTAAAACGTTTCCCCATCGGCCTCCCCTTCGGGGGGCCGATGGTTTATCACTCCCCAGGAGGTGAACGATGTTGTTGCGAGAGCGCCTTGCGCAAAAGATTCCCGCATGGCGGGAGGCCATCAAAGCCCTGCGCGCGGAGCACGGGGATGCGGTTATCGACCAGGTTCACATCAACCAAATCTTCCGCGGCATGCGGGGCTTGAAGGTCCTGGTTTCGGATATCTCCTACGTAGACCCGTACAAAGGCATCCATTTCCGTGGATACACCATCCCTGAAATTTTGGCTCAGCTCCCCAAACCCAAGGACGGGGCCATGCCCTACGTGGGTGGCCTGTACTGGTTGCTCCTGACGGGCGACCTGCCCACGGAGGAAGAGGCCCTGAGCGTGGAAGAGGCCTGGAAGACCCACATGAACCTGCCCGAATGGGTGAAGCGCACCATCGAGAGCATGCCCAAGGACACCCATCCCATGACCCTGTTCTCCATGGCCGTGCTGGCCTTGCAGAAGGAGAGCGTGTTCACCAAGCGCTACAAGGAAGGCCTGCCTCGCGACCAGCACTGGGAGGCCGCGCTGGAAGACGCCCTGGCCCTCACGGCCCGACTGCCTGTGGTGGCCGCGTTCATTTACCGCTACCTGTACGGCGACGGCACCTACATCGCGCCCGACCCCAACCTGGACTGGGGCGCCAACTTCGCCCACATGATGGGCATTAACGACCCCCGGTACTACGACCTCTCTCGACTCTACTTCATCCTCCACTCGGACCATGAACTGGGCAACGCCAGCGCGCACACCGCGCACCTGGTAGGTTCGACCCTCTCGGACCTGTATTACGCCTTCTCCGCGGCCATGAACGCCCTGGCCGGTCCGCTCCACGGCCTGGCGAACCAGAACGCGCTGAAGTGGCTGGAAGCGGCCTATCAGCGCTTCGGCGGTGTGCCCACCGAGGAGCAACTCACCCAGTTCGCCTGGGACACCCTGAACGCGGGCCAGGTCATCCCCGGCTACGGTCACGCCGTGCTCCGGGCCACGGACCCCCGCTACACTGCGTTCTACGAGTTCGGTGAGAAGTACCTGCCGGATGACGAGTACTTCCGTCTGGTGCAGATCGCTTACAAGGTCATTCCCAAAGTACTCCAGGAACACGGCAAGGCCGCGAACCCCTGGCCCAACGTGGACGCCATCAGCGGCGTCCTCCAGCGCCACTTTGGCGTGGAACCGACTTTCTACACCGTGCTCTTTGGCATTGGGCGGGCCCTGGGCATCACCTCCCACGGTGTCTGGGCCCGGGCCATGATGCTGCCCATCGAACGCCCCAAGTCCCTGACGGTAGCCCGCCTCCAACAGATGGTGCAGGAAGCGGCTACCGCAACCGCCTGACCGTATCGGCCCACCTCCCTCCATGCACGTCGTGGGCGATGGGGTGCTCCCGCACCCCGTCGCCCACGTGCTTTCTCGTTTCCGAATGGAACGAGGGACCAATCTCTGGTAAAATAAAGACACATTCTGGAGCAATTGGCGCATGGTTCCCGTCAGCCTTAAAGGACTCGCAGCCCTCTTCCTCTGGGTCCTGATACTGATAGGGGGGAGTCTGGGATTCTTGCGCAAACGCCGTGTACCCCCGCTGGAAACCCCTGCCTTCCGAGGTCTGGTCCTCCTCATCGGCCTGCTCGCCCTGGGATTGGCATGGCGCACCTCCATTCCCCTGTTCCCCATCGTTCTGGGCCGCTCGTGGACCTGGTTCCCCCTCCTCTTCACCGCGGGTCTTCTGGCCCTGTTCGTCTTTCGTCCGCTCTGGGGACTGGGCTTCACGGGTCTCCTGGCCCTGGCCGCGGCCCTTCTTTACGAACAGCGCCTCTCCCTTCCTCTGGAATACGGCACCCTCCTCCTGATTTGGATGCTCACCGCTTACACCCTCTACCGGTACTGGTCCAACCATCGCCTGATTTACCTCATGGCCTCGGCCTTCACCGGGCTGGTTTCCGTCTTTGTCCTCCTTCTGGCCGACTTGATTTGGTCCATGGACCTAGCCATCGGTTGGGGCACCTTGCTGGAACTGGGGCGCACCCTGCTCTTTCAACGTCTCCCCCTGCGGTTCGTCGAGATCCTCCTGGGCGGCGGGGCGCTCAACCTCTTCCACGTCCTCTGGCAACGGCGCTTCGGCCCGGGATACGACCAGCCCCTCTGGCGGCCTCTGCGCTGGGAACCGCCCCTCCATCACCTGTTCTTCACCATCGCCCTGCCCCTGGGCCTGGTGCTGTGGTCCTTCCTGGGCCTGATGGGCATCCAGATGGTGGAACAACAGGTCCGCCGCCAAATCCAGGAGCAGCTCAGCAGCATCGTCCAGGACATGGACTACCAGGTCACCTATCTGGTGGAATCCGCCCAAATGGAACTGGAATCCCTGGCCCAGCGACCCCAATGGGAAACCCTCGAAGGCGAAGACATCGTTCCCCAGCTGGCCGCCTTCCTGGAAGGCTCCCGGGTCTTCCATCATCTGATGCTGGTAGACACAGAGGGTCGGCTCCTGGGGGAAGCCCGCCAAAAGGGCGTCCCTTCGCGCGGCTTGAGCCCGCGTGAGCGGAGCCTGATTCATATCTTCGCCCAAACCCCCACCTTGAATTACGCCGAGGTGGTGGAAACCCCGCCCGCCGAGACCTCCTACATAACCTTCATGGCCCGGGTGGCCCATCAACCCGACCGGGTCCTGTTGGGTCGGGTATGGCTCGCCCGCAGCCCCCTCATGGAACCCGTGTTGCGGGACCTGCGCCACATCAAGGAGACCTTCCACGGTCGCGGCTTTCTGTTGGACGTGGACGGCGGCCTCCTGGTCCTGGAACCCGAAGACCGCAGCTTCATGAACATGTTGACCTTTGAAGTGCTGCCCCAATTCGAGACCTCTCCGGCCGAGGAGGCCTCCTCCGCCCTGCAATGGGTCCAGCTGGCCCAGGGCCAGTGGTTCGTCGGCTTCCTGCACCCCATCCCCGGCTATTCCTGGAACGTGCTCATCCTCATCCCCCTGCCGTACCTGCACCAGGTGGCGGGCCAACTGGGCCAGAGCCTGCTGGCCTGGAGCGCCATCGCCTGGGTCGCCATCATGTTCATGGGGCTCCTGGTGCTGTCCTGGGTCACCCGCTCCCTCCGGGAGCTCTCGCGCGAGGCCCAGCGCCTCTCCCAAGGAGACCTGGACCATCCCCTCTCCCCCGGAGGCGTGGCGGAGGTGCATCTGCTGCGCAAGTCCTTCGAAGACATGCGCCAGAGCCTCAAACGCCGGTTGGGGGAGCTCCAACGGCTGCTGGACGTCGGACAGCGCCTGGTGGCCACGCTGGACTGGAACACCGTGGTCCTGCCGGTGCTGGAGGGGGCTTTGCACCTCCCCGAAGCCACCGCGGCTCGGGTGGCCCTGATGGTCGACTTCTGCCCCAGCGATTTACAAACCACCCCCCAGCGCTTCTTCGGCCTGGGCGCCGGCCATGTGCGCTTGGCGCCTCTGGACGAACTCCTGCTCCACCGGCTGACCCGCGAGGATTACCGCATTGAACCCCTGGTCCAGCTCTGGACCCTGCCCCTGCCGCCGCCCTGGCAGGAGGACCCGGAACTGCGTCAGGCCCAAGTGCTGCTCCTGCCCTTGTGGCATCAGGAGCGTCCCATGGGGGTGTTCTACGTACTGTTTCGACATCCTCCGGCCCAATGGGACGGGCCGTTGCGCTACTACCGCGCCCTGAGCGAATTGCTTCGCCTGGCCCTCTCCAGCGCCCGTCTGTTCGCGCAGGCCGTCACGGACCGTCAGCGTCTGGAAGCCATCCTGTGGTCCACCCCCGATGCCATCTTCATGACCGACAACAGCCTACGGGTGGCCCTGGCCAACCTGTCGGCCCGGCGCCTCCTGGGGTGGCCCGAGGACGCCCACCTTCCCCTGCAGGAGTTCCGGGTACCCTTCGCCCAAAAGGAGCTCATGGAGATGCTCCTCACCGCCGTGGATACGCCCCAATCCCGGGAAATCACGGCGCCTGACGGTCGGGTGTTCTTCGCCACCGTGGCTCCGGTTCGGGTGGAGGGACGCCAGGTGGGTCTGGTCGGCATCTTGCGGGACATCACACCTTTGAAGGAGGCGGAAGCGGCTCGCGTGGACTTCATGGCTGGCATCAGCCACGACCTCCGCTCGCCCCTGTCCGTCATCCAGGGCTACGCCTCCATGCTGGTGGAAAACCCCCAGCTGACGGAGAAGCAGCGGGATTACCTGCAAAGCATCCTCATGGCCGTGCACCAGATGACCAGCATGGTGGATAACCTCCTGGAGCTCAGCCGCATGGACCGGGGCATGGTGGAACCCTATTTCGAGTCCCTGCCCGTCCGGGACATGGTCATGGCCGTGCTCCGTTCCCACCAAATCCAGGCCCGGAAGAAACGCATTCGCCTGGAGGCCTGGTTCGACGACGATGCACCCACCTTCGTGGAAGCCGACCGGAGCCTGCTCCAACGAGCCCTGCAAAACCTGGTGGACAACGCCATCAAGTTCACCCCGGAAGGCGGCCGGGTGACGGTGCGGGTCATGCCCAAAGGCCACGACCGGGTGCTTATCGTGGTCGAAGATACAGGCATCGGCATCGAACCTGCGGACCGGGAGCGGCTGTTCGAGCGCTTCTACCAGGCGGAGAACGTGCGCCGCATGGGCCTGGGAGGCAAAGGACTGGGCTTGGCCATCGTCAAATCGGTGGTGGAAATGCATCATGGCGTGATTTGGGTGGAAAGCCAGGTGAACCAAGGCTCTCGGTTCTTTATCGAACTCCCCCTCCGCCAACCCAAAACCGAACCCCACCCTTCGGTCTCCCCGTGATGCCCGGCGCATCGGGCTGGCCTTCCCCGTGAGGGCAACGGCCGCCCCGCTGCCCCATGACCTACCCTTCCCAACGGTCCAGGGGCCCGGCTCGGCCTACGCGAGGCTTGGGTCGTCCTCTTGATGCTGATGGGACGCCAAAAGCGCCCCGCCTTTTTCAAGCACTCCCAGGGGCTTTTGACTTCCCCTGCCCGCCACGGTATAATGTGCGCCGCATCCTGACCTGCGAGGTGGACGTTATGGAACCTTTCCTTTACATGGCCCTGATTGTGGTGTCCATTGCCCTGGTGGTAAGCGTCATTCTGCAAAGCAAGGACGCGGGATTAGGCGGGCTGACGGGAAGCGATTTCGGCGGCTTCATCACCGCACGCCGGGGTTTGGAGAAGACCCTCTTCCAAATCACCATCGCCCTGAGCGTGCTCTTCTTCATCCTCGTCATCCTGACCACACGCGTGGTTGGCTAAACCCATGACGTCCCCAGAACCCTCTCCCCGTCGCCCCGCAGGGCGTCTGGGGCGGTGGTTGCTGCCCCTGGCGGCCCTGGTCACGCTGCTGGTGCTGGTCCTGTGGATGACCCAGCGTCGGGAAAGCGTCCCGGCCAGCGCGCCGCAAGAACAGGCCACCCCCCAGGGTCCCCGAGAGGGCGGCATCTACACCGAAGCCCTCATCGGTCGACCCGGCCGGTTCAATCCCCTGTTCGAAGAGTACAATCCCTCGGACCGGGACCTCAACCGACTGGTGTACTGCCGGTTGCTCACCTTCAACGCCCAGGGCATCCCCCAGGGGGACCTGGCCACCAGCTGGGGGATTTCCGCCGACGCGAAAATCTACAACTTCGCCCTACGGGAAGACGCCCGCTGGCACGACGGCGAGCCCGTGACGGCCGAGGATGTGGCCTTCACCATCGAACGCATGCAGGAAGAAGCCATCCCCGTGCCTGAGACCTGGAAGGCCCTGTGGCAACAGGTGGAAGTGGTCGTTCTGGACCCCTACACCCTGCAGTTCCGGCTCCCCCAACCCTTCGCCCCCTTCCTGGATTACCTGAGCTTCGGCATCCTGCCCAAGCACGTCTGGCAGGACATCCCGCCCGAGGAGATGCGGGACCATCCCCTCAACATGGAACCCGTGGGATGCGGCCCCTACCGCTTCGACCACCTCCTTCTGGAAGAAGGCAACATCCAGGGCGTGGTGCTCAAGGCCTACGAGGACTACTACCAGGGGCGTCCCTACATTGACGAAATCGTCTTCCGCTACTATCCCAGGCCCCAGGCGGCCCTGACCGCGTACGAAAAAGGAGAGGTCCTGGGCCTTTCGGAAATCACCCTGGACATCCTGGCCGAGGCCCTGCGCCTCCCCAACCTGAACTTCTACACCGCCCGGCGCCCCCGGCTGACCCTCATCTACCTCAACCTGGGGGAGCCGACCCTGTCCTTCTTCACCGAAGAGGAGGTGCGCAAGGCCCTTCTCATGGCCCTGGACCGGAAGCGGCTGATTCAGAAGCACCTCCAGGGGCAGGCCATCGTGGCCCACAGCCCCATCTTTCCCGATTCCTGGGCCTACTACGAGAATATCCCGAAAGTCCCCTACGACCCCCAACAGGCGGACAAACTCCTCCGGGAGGCCGGGTACATCGTGGCTGAGGACAACATCCGGGCCAAGGAGGATACCCTCCTGCGCTTCACCCTGCTCTACCCCGATACGGAACGCTACCACGGCATGGCCCAGGACATCCAGAAGGCCTGGCAACGGTTGGGCGTCCAGGTCACGTTGGAAGCCCTGCCCTACGAGGAGCTCATCCAGCGCCTGGAAGCCCGGGATTACGAGGCCGCCCTGGTGGACCTGGACTTCACCCGGAGTCCCGACCCCGACCCCTACCCCTTCTGGCACGAATCCCAGGCCTACGAAGGGCAGAACTACAGCGTGTGGAAGAACCGCCGGGCCAGCCTCTTCCTGGAGCGGGCGCGCATCACCCCGGATATGGGCAAGCGACGCACCTATTAC
>WFVP01000319.1 GCA_015491595.1 Anaerolineales bacterium | reverse complement strand
TTCCACAGGAGCAGCAGGAACTCCCGCACCGCGGAGCCCACCAGGTCTACGGAGAAGCGACGGTTGTCCCCCGGCGGCGCGGCGGTGAAGAGGTACCACCGCAGGGCGTCCACACCGTGGACGTTGATGACGGACCAGGGGTCCACCACGTTCCCCTTGGACTTGGACATCTTCTCGCCCTTCTCGTCCAGGATGAGGCCCAGGGAGATGACGTTCTTGTAGCACTCCCGACCGAAGAGCAACGTGCTGATGGCGTGGAGGGAGTAGAACCAACCCCGGGTTTGGTCCACGCCCTCACAGATGTAGTCCGCGGGGAAGGTGGACCAGAAGGCATCCCGGTTCTCATAGGGGAAGTGCCACTGGGCCACGGGCATGGCCCCGGAGTCGAACCACACGTCGATGACTTCCGGATAGCGGCGCATGGTACCCTGCCGACACGCGGGGCAGGGGTAGGTCACCTCGTCCACGTAGGGCCGGTGCAGGTCCAGGTCCTTGAGGGGATGGCCCACCCGAGCCTCCAGGTCGGCCAGGGAGCCCATGCACTCCTCGTGGCCGCAGTGGTCGCAACGCCAGATGGGCAGCGGGGTTCCCCAATAGCGGAACCGGCTCAGGGCCCAGTCGATATTGTTCTCCAGCCAGTTGCCGAAGCGACCGTGCTTGATGTGCGCGGGAATCCACCGGATGCGCTCGTTGGCCTCCAGGAGTTTGTCCTTGAAGCGGCTGGTGGCGATGAACCAGGAGCGCCGGGCGTAGTAGAGCAGGGGGGTCTTGCACCGCCAGCAGTGGGGATAGTTGTGCCGGTAGGTTTCGGCCTTGAGGAGCAGGCCGCGCTCCCTCAGGTCCCGGATGATGTGCTTGTCCGCGTCCTTGACCCACATGCCGGCCCAGGGCTTCACCGCGTCGATGAAGCGCCCATCCTCGTCCACGGTGAGGAGCACGGGCAGGTCGTAGCGACGGGCCATCTCCATGTCCTCCGCGCCGAAGGCCGGCGCCATGTGCACCAGGCCCGTACCCTCCTCCAGGGTGACGAACTCGCCCAAAACCACCTCATAGGCCCGCTTGCCCTCGGTGGGCAGGAAGGTGTACAGGGGGCGATATCGCCATCCGGCCAGGTCCTTGCCGGTATAGCGCTCCACCACCTCCAGGTCTTCCTTGGGGAAGACGGCCGCAAGCCGTTCCTCGGCCAGGATGAGGTACTCGGTGGAGCCGTCCTCCCGGGCGCGGGCAACCTTCACGTAGGTGTAGTCGGGGTGGGCGGCCACGGCCACGTTGCCGGGCAGGGTCCAGGGCGTGGTCGTCCAGACCAGGAGGGCGGTGTCGGGCTGGTCTTCCAGCACCAGGCGCACGTACACCGAGGGGTCATCCACTTCCTCGTATCCCAGGGCCACTTCGTGGTCGGCCAAGGGCGTCCCGCACCGGGGGCAGTAAGGCACCACCTTGTAGTCCCGATAGAGCAGACCCCGGTCCCAGAAGTTCTTCAGAATCCACCAGATGCTCTCGATGTACGCGTTGGTATAGGTGATGTAGGGGTCGCTGAGGTCCACCCAGAAGGCGATGCGCTCGGTGAGTTCCTCCCAGTCCTTGATGTAGGCGAACACGGACTCCCGGCACAGCCGGTTGAACTCGGCCACGCCGTAGGCTTCGATGTCGTGCTTCGTCTTGAACCCCAGTTTCTTTTCGATTTCCAGTTCCACCGGGAGGCCGTGGGTATCCCATCCTGCCCGGCGGACCACCTGGTATCCCCGCATGGCCCGGTAGCGGGGGAAGATGTCCTTGAACACCCGGCTGAGGACGTGATGCACGCCGGGACGTCCGTTGGCCGTGGGCGGCCCTTCATAGAGGACGAACCTGGGACGCCCTTCCCGCTGTTCCGTCTGCTTGCGGGGGATATCGTGCTCCTTCCAGAAGGCGAGAATCTCCTCTTCGAGTTTGGGGAAGGAGACCTGCGGACGCGTGGGTCGGAACATGGGGCACCTCCTCTTATTCGTCGTTCGTCGACCGTCGGTCGTCGGTCGTTAGTTGTGGGTTGTAGGTCGGTTAGGGTGTTGGTGTTTCGTGAATCGCTTTGTACAGCCGGAAGAGCATCATGCGGATGCGGGTGACGGCGTCTGTGAGGCCTTGATAACGCGCTTGGGGCAAATAGCCTAAACGATGAGCCAACTCGAGCAACGTATCCACCTCGGCGGCCGAGCCGATGGCGATGTTCAAATGCCGGGCGAAAATGCGATGTCCACGTCCATGACCTTCGGCGATGTTGGTCGGGATGGACACCGCGGCCCGTCGAATTTGTTCGGTCAAATTGAAGCGTTCTTCGGCCGGAAATGTTTCCGTTGCCTTGTAAAGTTCGAGCACGAGTTCCATTGCCCGTTGCCAAACCTCCAAATCTCGATAAGACCGCGCCATCGGCTTCGCCACCACCCACCTCCTGTACCTAAGATTCACTCACAACCGTCAACGACCGACGAACGACGACCAACCACAACGACCGACGAACGACGAATGACGACCGACGGTTAAACGAAAACCTCCCGCCCCAGGGACGGGAGGCATATCATCCCGCGGTACCACCCTGGTTCCGGAAGAACGGCCTTCAAAAACGACCGACGAACGACGACCGACGATAACACCGTTCTTCCGGCCCTCTTTCCGGGACGGCCCCGTGGGTGGTGGGGGGCTTATCCCGGCGCCCGGATAACGGCGAACGCACCCGGCTTCCCTACTGAGGGCCCCGTGGGCCCCGTTGGGGTCGCGGCTCCGGAGGGATATCGGGAATCCCTTCGGCACCCGGCTCCCACCTGTCCCGGGCTCGCTGAGCCGTCCAGAATCCCCGACGTGTCTCCTTCACCGCCTTTCGAACGAGGTGCCTTTTATTATGCGGGGTTTTGCTTTTTCGTCAAGGGGAAATGGGGGCTGTTCGAAAAATCACCCCATGCCCTTCGCACAGGCCTGACCGGGTACGGGACCACGGGAAAACAAGATAATGTTCGGGCAACGGCTTCGCCGCTGCCCGAACATTATCTCCTCTTCCTGGCGATCCAGGACCTGGTTAGACCTGTGCGAGCCTTTTCCCTCTCTTCATGCTCTTTTTTCGAACACTCCCCAAGGGAAATGGGAGAACCTATGGGCAATGGCTTCGCCGTTGCCCATAGGTTTTTATTCCTCCTCTACCAAACGCATCCCTGTCAGGGCCTCGTACACAGCGATGACGCCGGAGTTGTCCAGGTCCTCCAAGCCCTGTTCGCACATGGCCCGGTAGAGTTGGGTATGGACCGCGGTGGCGAAAAGGGGCATGCCGTAGGCCCGGGCCGTGTCCAGCACGATGTTCAGGTCCTTGAGCATGAGGCGGGCCTTGAAGCCTGGTCGACGGTCTCCCTGGAAGAGCCGTGGAGGCTTGTGGTCCAGAGTCCAGCAACCGGCCGCGCCGCCCCGAATGGCCGCCACCACCCGCCGGGGGTCCACCCCGGCCTTCTGGGCCAGGAGCAGGAGTTCGGCCATGGCCACCATCTGAGCCGCGACCATGATTTGGTTCGCAGCCTTGGCCACCTGACCCGCGCCGTGGTCACCGATGTGGGTGATGGTCTTCCCCTCGGCCTCCAGCACCGGGCGGACCTTTTCCAACGCCTCCACCGGCCCGCCCACCATGATGGTCAGGGTCCCCTGCTGGGCCCCCACGTCGCCACCACTGACGGGGGCATCCAGGCACAGCACGCCCTTTTCTCCCAGCACCTGGGCGATACGCCGGGCCGTTTCGGGATGGATGGTAGAGTGGTCCACGAAAATCAGGCCCTCCCGGGCCCCTTCCAGGATGCCTCCCGGCCCCAGGGCTACCTGTTCCACGT
>WFVP01000318.1 GCA_015491595.1 Anaerolineales bacterium | reverse complement strand
ATTTCCTCTGGAGCGGACCGGGCGCCTTCCCCTACGTGGCCCTGGCCGGGTTCGACGGCATCTATAACGACCTGGAGGTCATCGAGACGCTGGAGGTGGGCCTGGGGTTGCCGCCCTACAGCCTGCGGGATGAGCGGCGTTTGGGTTACCGGGGCACCGCCTGGCTGGCCCGCATGTACGGCCTGGCCACGGCCTACCCTGCGGTGCCGGGGTGGGAAGGCGCGGATGTCCTCCTCGGCCCCGAGGACTTTGAAATTCCTCGGGACTACGGCGCGCCAGGGAATTGGGGTACCTACTACAGAGTCCGCTGGGAGGACGCCCTGGAACACCGACCCGATTGGATTGTCCTCACCTCGTGGAACGAATGGGTTGAGGGCACCGAACTGGAACCCTCGGACGTCTACCCGCCTTCCCGGTACGACTTCCTCCAGGCCACCTGGACGTACGCCTGCGCCTGGAAGGGCGGCTGTCCGTGACGTCGCGTCCAACCCCGGGAAAAGGCAAAGGCGGCGCCCAGAAGGTCGCCGCCTCTGTTCGTTTGCAACCGGAGAAGGGGGAGGGGCCCGCGAGAGGAAGACCCTTGCTCCCCGGCCATCCCCTCACGCCTGGGATGCGGGGCGGTCGGAGGTCGCCTCGGCGTCGGTGTCGTCGAATTCCCGCAGTTCGCCCGTGACCACGAACAGCGTGCGCTCGCAGATGTTCGTCACCCGGTCGGCCATGCGTTCCAGGTTGTGGGCCGCCCACATCAGGTAGTTGGCCTGGTCAATGGTCCGGGGGTCTTGAATCATGTACGTGACCAACTCCCGATAAACCTGGTTGTACAAGGCGTCCACCTCGTCATCTTCGGCGGGAATGGCCAGTGCGGTCTCCACATCCCCCTCCACGAACGCGGTGAGGGCCCGACGCAACATGGAGGTAGCCAGCTCCATCATGCGGGGAATGTCGATGAGAGGCTTGATGAGGGGCTGGTCCCCCAGCATGATGTTGATTTTCGCGATGCCCTTGGCGTAATCCCCCATGCGTTCCAGTTCCCCCGCGATTTCGAGAATGGACGCCAACACCCGCAAATCCTGAGCCATGGGCTGCTGCGTGGCGATGGTGATGAGGGTTTCCTGTTCAATGGCGTAGCGTTTGTTGTTGATGTCCCGGTCCGCGGCATAGATGCGGCGAGCCGCGTCCACATCCCGCCGCTTGAGCGCGTCTACCGCGTCCCGCATGGCCTGTTCCACCATGCTGCCCAGGAGCAGGATTTCGTTCTTCAAGTGCTGGATTTTCTCCTCCAGAGCCTTACGCATCGACATCCTCCTTCAGGAACTCGGAAGTCCACGGCACACGACCGGAGGCTCATCCGAAACGGCCGGTGATATAGGCTTCGGTGCGGGGGTCCTTGGGGTTGGTGAAGATTTGCGCGGTGGGGCCAAATTCTACCAGGAAACCCGTCCGGCTCTCATCAGTGCTGAAGAAGGCGGTGTAGTCAGAAACCCGGGCGGCCTGCTGCATGTTGTGGGTGACCACGATGATGGTGTAGTTCTGAACCAGGTCCCGCATCAGGTCCTCAATGCGCAGGGTGGCGATGGGGTCCAGGGCCGAGGCGGGCTCGTCCATCAGGATGATTTCAGGCTTCACCGCGATGGCCCGGGCGATGCACAACCGTTGTTGCTGGCCACCCGAAAGGGCCAGGGCGTTCTGATGGAGTTTGTCCTTGACCTCGTCCCACAAGGCCGCCGCGCGCAGGGCCTCTTCCACGATGTCGTCCAACTCGCGCTTGGTACCCCGGAAACCGTTAATACGCACGCCCCAGGCCACGTTTTCGTAAATGCTCTTGGGAAAGGGGTTGGGTTTCTGGAACACCATACCGATGCGGCGGCGCACTTCCACCGGGTCCACATCGGGGTCGTAGATGTTCTTACCCTCGAAAATCACCTCGCCCTCGATGCGCGCGTTGGGGATGAGGTCGTTCATGCGGTTGATGGCGCGCAGTACTGTGCTTTTGCCGCACCCCGAAGGGCCGATGATGGCCGTGACTTTGTTCTTGGGGAAGGCCAGGGTGACGTCGCGAACCGCATGGAACGAGCCGTAGTACACGTTGAGATTGCGCAATTCTACGGCAGGGGTTTCCGTCATGGTCGGTACCTCCTCGCGAGCGGTAGGCGTTTGGCCAAGGCGTCGCATTCCCGTGTGCTACACCAATCTACGTTGGCGCGCGCGGTGACGGATGTACACAGCGATGCCGTTGGAAAGGAAGAGCAACAGTAACAGGGTGAGACTGGCCGCCGCGGCGAGGTTGCGAAAGACGGGTTGAGGTCGGGCCGTCCACTGGTAAATCTGAATGGGCAATGCGGTGAACTTGGAGAAGGGATGGACCGGATCGAAGGTGATGAAGGTAGACGCGCCCACCACCACCAAGGGTGCGGTTTCGCCCAGGGCCCGGGACAGGGCCAAAATGGTGCCCGTCATGATGCCGGGCAGGGCTTCGGGCAGCACATGGTGCCAGACCACCTGCCACTTAGTGGCGCCCAGCGCGTAGGCCGCCTCCCGCAAGCTGTTGGGCACGGCCCGCAGGGCCTCCTGCGCGTTGATGATGACGATAGGCAGCACCAACAACCCCAAGGTCAGTCCTCCGGACAGGACCGTGCGCCCGTTCGCGGTCACGCCCTCGGCCACCGCGCCGAACACCGCGCCGCTGGTCAGGGGTTCCAACGCCCGCACGAAGATGGCCAGCCCCAAAATGCCGTAGATGATGGACGGCACGCCTGCCAGGTTGTTGATGTTCACCTGAATGAGGCGGTTGTACCACCGGTCCTTCCGGGCGTACTCCTCTAAGTAAATGGCCGCGGCAACGCCCAGGGGAAGGGCCGTGGCCGCGGTGATGGCCACCAGCCACAAAGAGCCCAGAATTGCGGTGCGCACGCCGGCGCGCAGGGGGTCGCTGGACTGGGGTCGCGTGAGAAAACGGGTGTTGAGCCAGCGCACCCAACGCACCTCCGCCTGGGGGAAGCGGGCGTGCACTTCGGCCACGATGTCTTGCGTGTGCAACAGCGAAGGCACCAGGGGCCATGTGTCGAGCACCTTGGGCTGCAACACCCGCTCCAATACCAGGGCGGCCAGTTCCTCGTTGCTCCGCTGGGTGAGGGGTCGGGTGCGCTCCAGGGAGCGGCGCAACCCGGGGGAGAGGTGGGTCTCCAAGATTTCCAGCAGGCGCTCGCGCGGGGTCTGGGGAAGGGTCTCCAAATCCAGGCCCAAGGTGGCCGGATAGATGCGGTACTCGATGGCCGCCAGACCAAAGGCGTTGTTGATGATGTTGTACAGCAGAGCCATGAGCACTACGATGCCTACCAGGGTCGCGAGCTGGAAGACCACCATTCCGATGCGCGCCCGACGGTGTCGCGCTGCCCGGTTGGGGTCGAAACGCGGCCGCACGCTCATTCGTACACCTCCCGGAAACGGGCCACAATGCGCTGGCTCAGGGTGTTCAGGACCAGGGTGATGAGGAAGAGGACCAGGCCGATGGCGAAGATGCTGTTGTAGTCAATGGAGTCGTAACTCAGGTCGCCGCCGCTGATGCGCACGATGTGACCGGTCATGGTCTCTGCAGCCTCAAAGGGATTGAAGGTGAAGTTGGGTCCCGCGCCTGCGGCCAGGGCCACAATCATGGTCTCGCCAATGGCCCGGGAAACGGCCACGATGAAGGCCGCGGCCAGTCCGGAGAAGGCCGCAGGCACCACCACCTGGAGCGCGGTCTCCAGTTTGGTCGCGCCCAGGGCATAGGCCGCTTCCCGCAGGGAACGGGGCACCGCGCGCAGTGCGTCCTCGCTCATGGAGGCCACCAGCGGGGTGACCAGAATGCCCACCACAATGCCCGCCGAGGCCATGTTGTAGATGTCCACCACGTCGGGACCCAGCAGGCGCCGCAGGAGGGGCGTGACGAAGGTCAGGGCGAAGTAGCCGTAGACCACCGTGGGCACACCGGCCAGGATTTCCAACAGGGGCTTGAGCACGTTGTTCACCCGGGGCGAGGCGTACTCGCTCAGGTAAATGGCGATGGCCAGGCCCAGGGGGAGGGCCACCAGCATGGCAATGGCGCTCACGATGAAGGTCGCGTTGACCAGGGGCAGAATGCCGAACTCCCCGGCCTGGGGAATCCAGCGGATGCCGGTGAAGAACTCCCACAGGGAAACCCTGTCCTCCAGGAAAATGTCCACCCCCGCGGGATGGGCCGCGGGTTGGGTCCCTCGCAGGCCCCGTTCCACCTGCAGGGCCGTTTCCTCCGCCCGTTGGACCCGCATGATTTCCTCGTCCACCCGGATGATGGCACCTTCGGGGATGGCCGCACCCTCTGGACGCACCGGCAGCACAGTGTCGGAAGGCGCCACATCCGCGGCCAGAGGCTTGTTCGTGTCCTCCCACAAGGGCCGGGTGAAGAACCCCATGGCCCCTTTGACCAATTCGTAAACGATGCCCAGAGTCACCAAAATGGAAAGCAATCCGCTGGCCAAAAGCAGCACCTGAATCAGCCCTTCCCGGCGGCGGGGACGGCGGCGCAGGTCAACGGGAGAAAGGGTTTGAGCCATCGGGCTTTCCTCCTGAACCGGAGCGGTCTTCTGTCAGAAACCCAGAGCTTCCCCACGAGTGCGGCACCGGCCATCACCCTTGGCTCGGGGCCGCAAAGGACCCCTTGCTCACTCCTCCACCCCGGGCGCGGGTGGAACCTCCAGGCCCATGGCCCGAAGCCAGTGGGCCTTGGACTGGTTCAGGGCTTCCCGACTGGCCGGGAAGTACCCCACGTCCTGGATTTCCTCGTTCACATAGGTCAGGTAGAAGTTGATGAACGCGGCCACTTGGGGCTTGGCCCGCATGACCGAAGGCGCCGAGTAAATGAACAGGGGCCGGGATAAGGGATACGTGCCCTGTTCCGCGGTTTCCGCGGTGGGTTCCACGCCTTCGATGGGCACGGCTCGCACTTTATCCATGTTGTGCTGGTAGTAGGCGAACCCGAAGTAGCCGATGCCATACGGGGAACCGGCCACCCCTTGAACCAACACGTTGTCGTCTTCGGAGAAATTCAAGTTCGAAGCGTTGAGCAACAGGGTTTCGTCCTTATTGAACACGTGCTCCACGAAGAAATCGAAGGTGCCGCTGTCCGTCCCCGGGCTGAAGCGCAGAATGGGTCTGTCCGGCCATTCCGGCCGCACGTCCCGCCAGGTTTCCGCCGTCGAGAAGACCTGGGCCAACTCGTCCAGGGTCAGCTGGTCCACGAAGTCGTTTTCCCGAGAGACCACCACGGCCAGGGCGTCGGTGCCCACCCGGAAGGCCAGAGGCTCCCGGCCGATTTTGCGGCAGTTTTCCACCTCGGTGGGCTTGATGGGCCGGGACGCGTTGGCGATGTCCGTCTCCCCAGCCACGCAAAAGCGCTCGAAGCCCGCGCCGCTGCCGATGGAATCCACGGTGATCTGGCCCCGATACCCCTCGTCCTGGAAGCGCTCGGCCATGCGCTCCGTGAGGGGAAAGAC
>WFVP01000317.1 GCA_015491595.1 Anaerolineales bacterium | reverse complement strand
GTGGCCAGCCGGTCGTCCTGGGGTTGCGGGCGGATGTCGCCCTTCAAGTAACCGGGAATGGTCTCCACCAGGAGTTCCGCGCCCAGGCGGGCCAGCCGGGCACTCAACGCGCCTGCGGTGTCATGGGGTCGGATGGGCTCACGGCGCTGAGTGAGGATGGGACCGGTGTCCAGCCCCTCGTCCATGAGCATGATGGTCACCCCCGTTTCCTCGTCGCCTTCCCAGATGGCATAGGCCACGGGCGCGGCTCCCCGCCAGCGGGGAAGCAGGGAAGCATGGACGTTGAGGCAGCCATACCGGGGAATCTCAAGCACATTGGGTTTCAAAATCTGGCCGTACGCGGCCACCACGATGAGGTCCGGGTTCCAGGCCTTCAACTGTTCCACCCCTTCGGGCCGGGAGACCCGGGGAGGCTGGAAGACGGGCAGACCCAGTTCCTGCGCCCGGACCTTGACCGGCGGCGGGGTCAATCGGTTCCCCCGGCCCGCGGGCCTGTCCGGCTGGGTGACCACGCCCACCACGGGAAAATGCGCGACCAGGGCCTCCAGCACGGGCACGGCGAAATCCGGAGACCCCATGAACACGATGCGAGGGGCAGAGGCGGGGGAACTCATGCGGAAGGCTCCTCCTTGGCAGCCAGGGGATGGTCGGGAGGGAGCAAACCGGGCAGAAGATGGACCACCACCACCCGGCGCTCGGCATCCACCCGACGGACCACTTCCTGCGTCACCGGGAGCAGGATTTCCGGGCCCCGGGACGGCTCCACCACGAAGACGTCGTTCCCCGCGGTCTCGATGATTTCCACCACGCGACCCAGCACCCGACCGTCTTCGGTCTCCACCTGCGCACCCAGGACCTCGAAGTCGTAGTACACGTCCTCTTCCCGGGCAGGGATGACCTCTTCGGCCTCGATGGTGACCCACTGATTGCGCAGGGGTTCCACCGAAGTGCGGTCCGGGTAACCCTCGAAGGAAAGCAACAGCCCGTCCCGGTGGGGCTTCACCTCCCGAATGGTGAGGGGAATGCGCCGGGGGCCGATGTGGATGACCGCGCCGGGGTAGAAGCGGGCCTGAGGGTAATCCGTGAGCACCTCCAGGAGCATCTCGCCTCGCAGGCCATGGGGCTTGCGCAGGCGTCCAATGACCACCCAGCGAACCCGGCCGTTTTCTTCCAGGTCCTCCCAGCGCAGCGAGCGCCCAATGGTGGCCCGACCCTTACGCTTCCTCTTCCGTCCCATAGAGCTGTTCTTCGTCCGGTGCCGGTACGTCCATATCCTCGGCCGCGTGCACCACATCCAGGTCGTAGAACTTGCCTTCTCGCAAGGTGAAGACCCTCAGCAACGCCCGGATGGCATCGGCCACCTGACCGCCTTTGCCAATCATGCGCCCGTAGTCCGTTTTGGCCACCTCCAGCACCACGATGTTGGTGCTGGCTCCCTGGACCTGGGTCACGTACACCTTATCGGGCTGATTGACCAGGCGTTTGGCGATGTAGGCCACCAACGCCTTGGCCGAGGGCTTCCGTCGTTCGGCCATGGGCTGCTCCCTTCCCTGTTGACGCCTTCCAGGGCGTCCTGCCGGGTTGGCTCAAACAAAAGGCATCCCTGTCGTGGACCCGAGGTTACTCGGCGGCTTCGGCCGTCGCCGCCACCGCCGCTTCCTGGGCCTGACCCTGGTCCTCCTTATCCTGCTTTCCCAGTTCTACAGCGATGCTGGTCTTGCGGTCAGGCTTGAAGGGTTCCTGGGCCACGGTGGATTCCTGGAGCAACGTCTCCAGGTCCTCGCCCTGCTTGTAACGTGCGTACCGCTCCCACAGGCCAATCATGCGAAAGATGCGTTCCACCGCCTCGGTCGCCTGCGCGCCGTGGCTGAGCCACCAGTAGACCCGGTCCTCCTTCACCACCACCGTGGGCGGATGCGTGCGGGGGTTGTAAAAGCCCAGCATCTCCAGATACTTGCCATCCCGCTTGACCCGACTGTCCGCGGCCACGATGCGGTAGCTGGGCTGGTTGCGTTTCCCCACGCGTCGAAGTCGAATGCGCACCATGCGTCCTCACCTCC
>WFVP01000316.1 GCA_015491595.1 Anaerolineales bacterium | reverse complement strand
GGCCAAGTGGTCTGCCATGCCTGGCCTGACCCCCGGCCTTCCCGAACGCATCCCCTACACCATGATGGCTTCGGGGGAGGAAGAGCCCGTTTGGGAGCCGGTGGTGACGGTGCATCGGGATGTGGAGCATGACCCCTACGTCCATCCCGCGGTGCGTCAGATTACGTTGATGCTGGGCGGACGCTCCGCACTGTGGGTGCCCCTCTTCCTGGGTGAGAGCATGGTGGGCTTCCTCTTCGCCGTGTACCCCGAGGAACAGGCCTTCCCCGAGGAAGAAATCCGTATCCTGCAATCCTTGGTCATCCAGGCCAGCGCCCGCATCTCCACTCTGTACCTGGCGGAACAGACCCAGAAGGCCCTGGCCGAAACGGAGCTCCTGTACCGGGCCGCGGTGGCCGTCTCCGAGGCGGCGGATTACGAGGCCCTGTTGCACGTGCTGCGGGAGTACACCGTCTTTCGGGATGAGCATTTGATGTACCTGGGCCTTATCCTCTTCGACCCCCCGCAGACGGAGGAACGACGGCCCGAGTACCTGCGGGTGCCGGCCTCCTGGACCACGCTCCCCTCCCTGCCCTTCCCAGAGAGCGCGCCTTTCACCGCCTATTTCGGAGAGGACGAGCGACCCTTCCAGGCGGGCGTGGTCCGGGCCCATGAGGATGCCGAGACCGACCCCAGCATCCATCCCAAGGCCAAGGAAGTGGTCCTGCAAATGCGGGGCCGCGCGGTCATCATGGCGCCCCTGGTGGCCGGCCGGGAGGTGCTGGGCTTCGTTATGGGTGTGTTCACCGAGCCGCGCGCCTTTGCCGACGAGGAAATCCGCTTCCTGAGCACCCTGGTCTCCCACATGGGCGTGCGGGTGCAGAGCCTGCGGCTGACCGACGAGTTGCGCCGGCTGTTGAACATGACGGAACGCCTCTACCAGGCCGCGGCCGCGCTGAACCAGGCCCGCACGCTGCAGGAGGTGCTGGACACCCTGGCCCAGTACACCGTGTTGGGCCGAATGAGCGTGGGTTCCCTGCTCATTCTCTTCGAGCCGACTCTTAAGGCCGAGGCCGCGCCCAGTCAGGCCTCCATCGCCACCACCCATCTGCGCCAGGCGCGCGGCGAGGCCCATCTCCACCCCCTCCATCTGGAGGCGGAGGAGGTGACCGCGCTTCGGGACCTGCTCCTTCGTCTCTCCCTGCGCCCGGTGAGCAGTCTGGAAGGGACGCCCCTGGGCGACTACCTCCACGAGTTCCTCCAGGAGGCCGAGGCTTCGGCCCGGAACGCCTTGTTGGTGCCCCTCTGGGTGGGCGAGGACGTCATCGGGCTGGTGGTGGGGTTGTGTGAGCACCTGGAGAGCCTTTCCGAGGAGGAGGCCCAGGAACTGCTGGCGTTGCAGGCCCAGGTGGCCGTGCGGGTGGACGGTTTGCTCCACCACCAGCAGGCTCAGGCCCTGGCGGAACAGTTGCGCACCGTGGCCGAAATCGCCCGGGACATCGGCGCGGCGTTGTCGGTGCAGGAGCTTCTGGACAAGGCCGTAGACCTCATCAAAGAGCGCTTTGGCTTCTACCACGTGTCCGTGTTCCTGCTGGACCCCGAAGGGCTGTACGCGGTGGTGCAGGCCTCCACCGGGCCCGTGGGCGAGGTCATGAAGCGCAGCGGTCACCGGTTGGCCGTGGGCTCCGCCTCCGTGGTGGGTCAGGCGGCCCACCAGGGCCAGCCGGTGGTGGTGAACGACACCGAGCGCTCTTCCATCCATCGGCCCAACCCTTTGTTGCCCGAGACCCGGGCCGAGGTGGCCATCCCCCTACGCATCGGCGACCGGGTCATCGGGGTCCTGGACGTGCAGGCCACCCAGAAGTACGCCTTCACGGACACCGTGGTGCAGGTGCTCCAGCTCATGGCCGACCAGCTGGCCATCGCGGTGGAAAGCGCCCGGGCTTACGACCTGTCCCGCCGCGCGCTGGAGGAGCTGCGCCGGGCCGACGAGCTCAAGACCCAGTTCCTGGCCAACATGAGCCACGAGTTGCGCACGCCGCTGAACTCCATCATCGGCTTCTCCCGCATCATCCTCAAGGGCATTGACGGACCGATTACCGAGCAACAGCGTCAGGACCTGGAGGCCATTTACAACGCGGGCCAGCACTTGCTGGGACTCATCAACGACATCCTCGACCTCTCCAAGATTGAAGCGGGCAAGATGGAACTGAGCTTCGAAGAGGTGGACGTGGCTCAGATTCTGGAAAGCGTGCTGGCCACCATTCGGGGCTTGATTAAGGACAAGCCCATCGAGTTGCGGGTGGACGTACAGGGTCCGTTGCCCACCATCTACGCTGATGCCAAACGGGTGCGCCAAATCCTCCTCAACGTACTCTCCAACGCGGCCAAGTTCACCCAGGAAGGTTACATCAAGGTGGTCGCTCAGACCCAGACCACCAAGACCGGCGGGCGGGAGCTGTTGGTGGTGGTGGAAGACACCGGGCCGGGCATCCCCAAAGAGGCCCAGGAGCGCCTGTTCACCCCCTTCTTCCAGGCGGATGCCGCCATCACCCGGGCCGTGGGCGGTACCGGTTTGGGCCTGGCCATCACCCGCCACCTGGTGGAAATGCACGGCGGACGCATCTGGATTGAAAGCGAAGAGGGGAAGGGGACTAAGGTCTTCATCACCTTCCCCGTGGGGGTGCCGGAGCAGAAGGAAGTGGCCTTCGCCCTGGTCTTTGACGACAACCGGCAGGTGGACCTGTACCGGACCCATTTCGGGGCCAAGGGATACCGGGTGATTGGCACGCTGGACCCCAAGGAGTTCCAGGCCCGGCTCCTGTCCGTGCATCCCTTCACGGTGTTGATCAACCCCTTCCTGCCCGACCGGCAGGGTTTGCAGTTGCTCCACCAACTGCAAACCACGGAAGAAACCCGCCAGGTGCCCATTTTGCTGGCCAGCCTGGCCGAAGGACGGCGCCTCTTCCTGCCGCCCTTCACCGGCTTCAGCGTCAAACCCCTTGAGGAGGGGGACTTCTACACCCTGATGCGCTGGGCTCAGGTCACGCAACAAGAACCGCCGTATCGCTTCCTGCTGGTGGACCGGGACGCCGCGCATACGGAGCAGGTGCAGACCCTGGCGAAGAGGATGCAGGACGTGGAACTGGTTCCGGTGCCCACCTACGGCGAGGCGTTCGACCACCTGCGCTCCGAGACGTACCACCTGGCCATCGTGGACCTGCTGGCCCCGGGCGACATGATGGCCTTCCTGCGGCTGGTGGAGCGGCTTTCCCAGGAGCGGGAGGCGCCCTTCCCCATCATCGGTTTGCTGGACCCGGTGCTCACGCCCGAGACATGGGGGTTGTTGGACCTGCTCATCCGACAGTGGTGGCGCACCTTCGTGTATGATTTGGAGACGGGGTTGTCCCGCATGGAACGGTACTTCTACTTCTTCGACCTGTTGCGCCGCACGGCTCACCAAGAAGCCACGGCTTAGGCGCTTGGAGGACCCATGACCTTCGTCTTCGACATTGAAGCCGAGTGCTTGGATTGCAAGGCTCGGACACCCTACCGTCCGGGCCTGAATCGTTGTCCCGCTTGTGGAAGCGAATGGCTGCAGGCGGTTTACGACTACGACGCGGTGCGTCGCCGCTGGCTGGAGGAGCTCGCCCATCGGCCCTTCGACCTCTGGCGCTATCATGAACTGCTGCCCGTGACCGACGTGCCGCCCCCCATGGCCATGGGGGAGGGGGGCACTCCTCTGTTCCCCGCCTCCCACCTGAGCATGATGCTCAAGCACCCCCGCCTCTATATCAAGGACGAGCGCCAGAACCCCACGTCGTCCTTCAAGGACCGGCAGGCCGCGGTGACCATCGCGGTCCTCAAGGAGGCCGGGCTGACGGAGGTGGTGGTGGCCTCCACCGGCAACGTGGCCATCGCATATTCTGCTTACGCCTCCCGGGTGGGCATCAAGCTTTGGGCCTTCGTGTCCTCCTCGGTGCCGGCGGAGAAGATGCGGGAAATCGCCATCTACGGGACCCAGGTCATCAAGGTGACGGGGACCTACGACCAGACGAAGCAGGTGGCCGCGCGCTTTGCCCAGGAGCGGGGTTTGTACCTCGACCGGGGCGCGCGGTCCATTCCCACCGTGGAGTCCATGAAAACCCTGGCCTTTGAAATTGCGGAGCAGATGGCCTACTTGCACCCGGCGTCGCGTTACGGAGGACGGCGTTGGGTGGCCCCTGACTGGTACGTCCAGGCGGTGAGCGGTGGGCTGGGGCCCCTGGGCGTGGCCAAGGGTTTCCGGGAACTCTACGAGATGGGTTTCATCGACCACATGCCGAAACTGGCCATCGTGCAATCCGCCGGGTGCGACCCCATGGTGCAGGCCTGGGAACAGGGGCGGGCGGAACCCGTGGATGTGGAGCATCCCACCACCCACATCACCACCCTGGGCACCGGCCGACCCGGACGAACGTACACCCTGCTATACGAGTACGTGAAGACCTACGGGGGCGCGTTCGTGCGGGTGACGGACGAGGACGCCTTCCGGGCCATGCACATGGTGGCCAAGATGGAAGGTCTGTCCATGGAGCCCGCCGCGGCCGTGGCCTTCGCCGGCGTTATCCAGATGATTCGGGAAGGCCTGATTCAGCCTCACGAAACGGTGGTCATCAACTGCACGGGACACACCATGCCCATCGAATCCCACCTCTTGGGCGACCGCTGGGCCCAGGAGGTAACGGCCGAGGCGGCTTTGCAAGAGCCCCATCCGGGCGAAGGTCTTTTGACGGCTCTTTCGGCCATCAGTCCCCGGGAGCACTCCAAGGTGCTCATTGTAGACGACCACGAGCCGGCCCGCATCCTGTTGCGGCGCATCTTGCAGTCCCTGGGAGATTACCATCTGTTGGAGGCCGAAACCGGCCGGGAGGCCTTGCGCCTGGTGCAGGAGCACCGTCCCAACCTCATCATTTTGGACCTCATGATGCCCGACATGGACGGTTTCCAGGTTCTGGAGGCCCTCAAAGCCAAACCGGAAACCGCGGCCATCCCCGTCATCGTGGTGACGGCCAAGCATTTGACGGAAGCCGAGCGCCAGCGCATTCAGCGCATGGCCCGTTCGTTGCTCTTCAAGGGCGAGTTCTTGAGCGACGAGTTCTTCGAGGAAATTCGGGAGTTGCTGGAGTCGGGCTCGTAAACAGGGGGACATCCTGCCGTTGAGGTTGGCGGCATCCCATTCACGAGGAACGCAAGCGTGCCGGGTGGACGCACTTCATGGCGACGGCAGGGGTTGGGAGCGGCCTTGGGGGCAGCCTTTTTCATGGGGCTGACCCCCATTTTCGGGAAGATGACCCTGGACGCCGGCCTCCCCCCTTTCGGGGTGGCCGCCTTCCGCACCACCCTGGCCACGGTGTGCATGGGGCTGTGGCTGGCCCGTCAACGACGTCGGGCCTTCTACATCCATCCCATCGGACTGGCCGGGGCCCTGCTGGCCGGCGCCCTCAACGGTTTGGGTTCCCTCTTCTTCTACCTGTCCTTGCGCCCCTTGGGCGCAGCCCTGGGACAGCTCCTCTTTTCCCTGCATCCCCTGTTCCTTTTGCTCTGGGTGTGGTTGGACCGGGAGCCCATTTCGACCCTCTCGCTCCTGCGGGTGGCCCTGGCCGTTCCCACGGTGTACTTGCTGACCCAGCCCTCTGGGGGCGGCCACATCAACTGGCTCGCGGTGGGGTTCATGTTGTTGGCCTCGGCCCTGTACGCTCTGCACGTGCCTATCAACCGTCGCATCCTGTTCGAAGCACCGGCGCCCACGGTGACCTTCTACACCCTCACCGGAATGAGCGTGGTCGTGGTACTGGCCTATGCCGTGTTCGGGCCGTTGGCCTGGCCGGTCTCCTGGGTCCAGTGGCGGCCGTTGTTGGCCCTGGCCCTGGCCACCTTCCTCTCCCGTTTGACCCTGTTCATGGGGGTCAAGTGCCTGGGAAGCTTGCAGACCATGTTGTTGACGGTGGGGGAGTTGGGCGTGACGTTGCTCTTCGCACACTGGTGGTTGGGGGAACAGCTCAACCCCTTGCAATGGTGGGGCGTGGCCGGATTGGGCCTCATCCTGCTGTTGGGGTATTTCGACCGTCCCGCTCCGTCCCAGCCCCGTCCTCGTGGGGGATGGCTGCGGTGGTTGCAGCCGCCCCGTATGTGAGGGAAAACGAAAAGAGGCGGTCCTGCGACCGCCCCCTCGTCCGTGTGGGCTGCGATGTTCCCTCGTTCAAACCGGGATGGTGTCCGCGGCTTCGGGCAGGGTGAAGC
>WFVP01000315.1 GCA_015491595.1 Anaerolineales bacterium | reverse complement strand
TCGTGGACGTGGATGATTTCTGCCTCGGGAACGTAGACCACGGCGTAGCCCTGTTCCAGGGCCCACTTGGCCCAGGCGATGTCCTCCAGGCCGGGAAGGGTTTCATCGTAAGGGTGTTGTTCCCACAGGGCCCGACGGATGGCGGCATTGGCG
Source organism: Anaerolineales bacterium (assembly GCA_015491595.1). Lineage (GTDB taxonomy): Bacteria > Chloroflexota > Anaerolineae > Anaerolineales > DRMV01 > S139-71. The sequence goes on along the minus strand of WFVP01000315.1, from coordinate 2,063 downwards.
TTGTTGCAGAAGGGATGGTCTTGATATTGGGGGCCGTGCCCATCGGGGAACCAGGCGGCGAAAATTTGATGCTCGGAGAACTTGGTCGTTGCGTTGCCCCGTTGCTTCCCGTAGGTCAGGGCGACGCGAGGGTCCGCAAAGGGTTCCAGAAGGCGCTCCAGCCAGTCGGGATACACCGGGTACACATGCGCGCTGGCCATGACGATGAACGTCCCGCGGGCGGCGGCAATCCCCCGATTGAGGGCCCGGCCGAAGGTGAACTCCTGAGGGGCAATGGTCACGATGCGCGCGCCATATCCGCGAGCAATGTCCACCGTGGCATCGGTGGACCCTGAATCCACCAGTACCACTTCCACGTCCTGCACCGTCTGGCGTCGAATCCCCTCCAGCAAACGCCCGATGTGCCGGGCTTCATTGTAGGCCCGTACCACGACCGACACGCGTGGGTCACCAGTCATGATGGACCTCGTAGCCCATGCGGATGAGGATATCGCCGGCCATCTCTTTGAAGAGTTGTTTGAGTTCCGGGGTGAAGAATTCCCGCCACTCCCCCGGCATCCCTCGCCGGAAGGTACCCGATACCTCCGGACGGATGGCCTCCACGATGCGCATCACAGCATCATCATGAGGAAGGGCCAGGGGCCACTGACCGCGACTGCGCACGAAATCCAGAATGCGGGTGACCGCGTCCCGGGGACGCAGGCGCAGGTCCTCGAAGCGCACGGCCAGCACGCCCGGTTGGGTAATCCAGCGGATGTAGGATTCACACCGCTCCCGGATGGAGGGCAGATACATCGGGCCCTCCTGATGACCGGTAATCAGGAGGCGGAGCCGGGCCTCCATGTCGGGCAACTGGCGGAAGTAGGCGTGCCACTCGTGCCCGGGTTGCATTTCGGTGATGTAGAAGGCGTGGGAGACCACCAGGTCCCGGGGGTCTCGATAGATGAACACCGTGGCCCAGCCTTCATCCGAAAGCCACGCCAGGAAGGGAGGTTCGGAGGGGAGGTAACCGTACGCGATGTCCCCGGGGCGCATCATGCGCAAGCGCCGAATCATGGCCTCCCGGGAGAGCTTGCGGTTGGCCTCGTCCCGATTGACGGGGGGCATCCCCATGTCCACGAAGGGGCCTACTTGGGTGAACCCCAACAGGACCTGATGCAACAGGTGAGAACCGGCCTTGGTCTGAGCGTTGCCGAAGAGCCGGGGCGCGGTCTCCAGGGCCTCGGCCCCAAAGCGACGGGCGACCCGCCAGCGCCGCCAGCGCCAGCGCCACAACCGCAGCCACCAGCGCAAGGGCGGAGGAAGGAAACGCAAGAGAGGATGCTGAATCACGGTGTACCCTCCGGGTGGAAACGCCAAAGCTTGATGCGCCATCCCTCAATGGGATGTTCGTACCAATCCAAACCTTCCAAATACGGCTCCAGCCCACGGTAGACCGAAGACTGCCGCATACCTTTGTTGATGAGCACGTAGTCCAAGCCTTTCTCTCGCCAGTATTCCACCATCCGCCCCTCTTCCAGGGCCTGCACATAGGCCGCAGGTCCCACCAGGCCGTCCAGTCCCACCACGCGACGTCCCTTTACGAAATAGCCCAGGGACCCCGCGCCCGTGGCGCCCACAATGCTCCCGGGTTCGGTGTGGGCCTCCACCCACCGGGCGTAGTCGAGGTACAGATGGCGTTCCGGGGGATAGGGTGAGGGCCGGGGCCACTCTTGTCGGTAAAAGGGCACGGCGAACACCAGAAGGACCAGGACACCCCAACTCCAGTGGTCCCATCGCAAGGCCGTCCGCAACCGCCTCCCTTGAAGGAACCAGGCCTCCACCAGCACGGCCACAAAGATATGGGTGAACATCATCTGGCCCACCCAGTACCAAAAGCGCTGCCCTATATGGTTGATGTAATCGTAGTACAGGCCGTGGACCAGGGCGGCCAGCAACCAGGGCCAGAGGACGCCTTGACTCAGGTAAGGTAACCACCGTCGTCGGGTGAAGAACAGGACGCCACCGGCCAAAGCCAGGAAGGGGCCGTACCCCACCGTCAGGCGGCAGATGCGGCACATATT
>WFVP01000314.1 GCA_015491595.1 Anaerolineales bacterium | reverse complement strand
ACGACGTGTCCGGGGATTTGCCCCAGTTGGCCATCTCGCCGGTCATTGTGGTCGCCGCAGGGGTCAAGTCCATCCTGCACGTGGAAGCGACCTTCGAGTATCTGGAGACCTTGGGGATTCCGGTTATCGGTTACCAGACGGACACCTTCCCCGTCTTCTATGCCCGGGAATACCGACCCAAAGGCGGTTCTCGTCCTCTCAAGGTGCCCTATCGGGCCGATTCCCCGGGGGAGGTTGTGGAGATGGCCTTGGCCCACTGGGCCCTGGGAATGCAAAGCGGGGTGCTGGTCGTGGTGCCTCCACCCGAGGACGTGGCCTTGACGTGGGACGAACTGGAGGCCTGGATGGCTTGGGCCATGGAAGAAGCGCGGCGGTTAGGGAAGCGGGGCCCCGAGGTCACGCCCTTCCTGTTGGACCGCTTGCAAACCCTGAGTGAAGGGCGCACGGTGGAGGTTAACGTGGCCCTGTTGCGCAACAACGCCCAGGTGGCCCGGGACATCGCGCGCGCCCTCTACCATATCTATCCCAAACACCTGGCTTCATTTCCCTCGCAGGAAGACTGACCATGCGCGTGCTGCTGACGGGTGTCGCTGGCTTCATCGGTTCCCATCTGGCTGACCGCTTGCTGGCCGATGGGCATGAAGTTGTGGGCCTGGACAACTTTCTGACCGGTTCCCGGGACAACATCGCTCACCTGATGGAGCATCCCCGGTTTACCCTGGTGGAGCAGGACGTCTCCCAGCCGCTGCAGGTGGAGGGTCCTTTTGACGCGGTGCTGCACTTCGCTTCCCCGGCCAGCCCCAACCCCCTTTCTCCCTACGGGTATCCCAATCTGCCCATTGAGACCATGCAGGTGGGCTCTCTGGGGACCTTTCACACCTTGGAAGTGGCCCGGCGATATGGAGCCCGATACATGCTGGCCTCTACCAGTGAGGTCTACGGCGACCCTCAGGTGCATCCCCAACCGGAGACGTATTGGGGACACGTCAACCCGGTGGGGGAACGGGCGGTCTACGACGAGGCCAAGCGCTTCGCCGAAGCCCTGACCATGGCGTATCATCGGAAATTCGGCGTGGACACCCGCATTGTGCGCATCTTTAACACGTATGGTCCCCGGATGCGCTTGGATGATGGTCGGGTCATCCCCAATTTCATCGGCCAGGCTCTGCGGGGAGAGCCCCTGACCGTTTACGGCGACGGTTCCCAGACCCGAAGTTTCTGCTACATTGATGACCTGGTAGAGGGTATCCTCCGCTTGCTGGAGGTGCGGGAGCCCTATCCGGTCAATCTGGGAAATCCCCACGAAATTACCGTGCTCCAGCTGGCCCAGACCATCAATCGCCTGGTGGGAAACGAGGCCGGTATCACCTTCTTCCCTGAACGGCGTCAGGAAGGGGACCCCAACCGGCGTTGTCCGGATATTACGAAGGCTCGTACGCTACTCCAATGGGAGCCCAAGGTGGCTCTGGAAGATGGTTTGACCCGCACCATCGCCGATTTTCGTCGAAGGATGGGCCTATGACGCTGCTCCGTTATCCCAGTGAACGTAAGCGCTTCTTGCGTTTCGCCTTTGTGGGCACCCTGGGGGCCGGGGTGGACCTGGGGACGTTCAACCTGTTGCGCGTCCTGACCTCCATTCACCCCGTGGCTGCCAGCGTGCTTTCCTTTTTGGCCGCGGTGACCCATAATTTCATCTGGCATCGTTACTGGACCTTTGCCGAGTCCCGCTCGAAGCCGTTATGGCAGCAGTGGAGCCAGTACGCTTTATTGAACGCCATTGGCGTGAGCATTCGCACCCCTCTGTTCGCCTTCTTGCGTCCCCTGTTCATTCGCTTGGTAATCCTGAGCGGAGGATGGCTGCCCGTGGGCTGGTCTCCGGAGCGTTTTGGGGAAAACCTGGCCCTGGGCACCGTGATGCTCATCATCCTCTTTTGGAACTTCTTTTCCAACCGTTACATCACCTATAACGACGTGCGGGTGGGTGTCTGACCTGGGGGTTTTTCGTTGTAACGAAGCCAGGTCTGCGAGAGAAAAGATTTCCTGACTCTTCACGGAACGCGTAGCCTCAGGCCTCAGGACCACGGCAAGGAAGAAATAATGTGAGGAGCAGTAGAACGGCCCCTCACATTATCTCTTGTTTCACGTTTTCCGACACGGGGGGTCAGGTGCCTTCGCGCATCCGGCTCCGATAGAGCCAGTAGGAATAGGCGACCAGGTAAGCCGCCCACACCATGGTGGCGGCAAAGGCCACCAGAAGAGCCGCGGGCCACAAAGCGCCCAGCAACCACAACAGGGCCACCAGGGCCAGAGTGCGTGCGCCGCGGCGATGGACCTCCCGCCAGACCCAGGGGCTGCTCAAGGTCCAGGGTGTCCGAATCCCAAAGAACCAGTTGGGCCGGGCGTGAACCAGGAGGCGGGCCAGAATGGCGAAGAGCAGCGCCATGCCCACGCCCACCACCCGCCGAACGTCCCAGGTGTATCCCAGGTTCCAGGCCAGGGTATGGGCATACATCAGGCTCAGAAAGAGCAACAGCCCCCATCCGGCCTGGACGTATTCCCTCCAAAAGGCCCGCAGGTTTTTCTGCCAGGGTTCGATGGCGGGAATCAGATAGAAGTACAACAGGGCCATGAAGGTGAGCAGGGCCGGTCCCCACAGGACTCCCCAGATGCGCGGCATCCATCCATCGGGCTCGCCGGTGAGCCCCCAATGGGTGGCCATGACTTCGGGGAGACGCGAATAGGCCAGCGCGGCCCCACTCCAGACGAGTACCAGGAAGAGGAACAGGAACACCTGAAATCGTCGAGACAACCTCATGTTCGGTCCTCCTTGGGGTCTTGGGATGGAAATTGAACACGCAAAGCCTGTTCTACGGCCTCTCGGATAGCCGACGGATCGAAGCCCAGCCAGGCAGCCTGCTGGACGAAGCGCTCGGCCAGGTCCTGGAGGGCTTCCTGGGTCCAGGGCTCTTGCCGGTGATTTTGTACATAGGCTCCGCGGCCCCGGCGCAGGGCAATCCATCCTTCTCGGGCCAACAATCGATACGCCCGGGCTACGGTGTTGAAGTGAACTCCGAGCTCCTGGGCCAGAGCTCGTACCGGCGGCAGTCGGTCTCCGGGTTGCAGCTGCCCGCTTTGAATCAGAGCCCGGATTTGGTCTCGTAACTGCTCGGCCCAGGTTTGGGGACTCTGCCACGAAAGGTGGATACGTTCCGTCCAGCGCATAAGTTCTCACCATGTGTGTATTATTGTATCTCGTGTTGGATTGTATCCGAAGTGCTGCAAGAAGTCAAGGGGAAGGCCGGGGGGTGTTCGAGAAGTCATCCCCTGCTCTTCGCATAGAGCCGACCGGGTATGGGACCGTTGTGAAACGGGAGATACTGTTTGGGCAGGGCAAAGCCGCCGCATAAACAGTATCTTTCTCTCTTTTTGGTGGACCGCAGGTCCGCTTACTTCAACCCCGAATGCAGGAAACTGCGGATGAACTGACGCTGGAAGAGGAGGAACAGGAGCAGCAGGGGACCCGCCACAATCATGGTCGCGGCCGCGAGCAGGGGCCACCGGGCGCCGATTTCCCCCAACTGGGT
>WFVP01000313.1 GCA_015491595.1 Anaerolineales bacterium | reverse complement strand
CGCGCGGCCCATGAGGGCGATGCCCTGGCGCAACGCATCTTGGAGGATGCCGGTCGCTACCTGGGCCAGGCCCTGGCTGACCTGTGCCACATTTTCAACCCCGAAGTGGTCATCCTGGGCGGTGGCGTCTCCCGGTCGGGACCCTGGCTGTGGGAGGCCGCCCGTCGCACCCTGGCAGACCGTCTGATGCAACCGGATTACTTGCCGGACCTGGTGCCCACTCAGTTGGGGGACGACGTCGGTTTGCTGGGGGCCTACGCCCTCTGGTTGTCGGGTCCGTTTGAAGACCACCATTGACCCGCTCCGGAAAAAGGGCCTTTCGTCGCCCGGCCCTTTTTGGACTCATGGTATAATGCCCGCGGTCTCGCCGTGGGGTTGCCTTTAAGATTTCTGCCTGTAGGGTGAAATTGCATGCCTTCGTCCGAAAACCCAAGGTTCATCCTGTGGCTGGAAGGAAAGCGCGTTCGGGTCCCGAACCTCGTGAGCGCGGTCCAGGACGCCGGATACACGGTGGTGGCGGTGGCCAACGGCCGCGAGGCCCTTCAGGCGGTGGCCGAGCATCCCCCCGCCCTGACGGTCATCTACGCCGCGTCCATCGGCAGTTCCGGGGCCCGGCTGGTCCGCAGGCTCCATGAGGCCGCGCCCGACGCGCCCCTGGTCCTCATCGTTGACCGGCATCTGCAGCCCCTGCCCCAGGTGCCCTACGGCAAGGTGTTGCGGCTTCCCCTCTCCCCCAAGCGTCTGTTGCGGGTGGTGCGCAAGTTCCTGCCGCCACCGGACGAAGCGCCGCAGTGGCAGGAGTACGGTCCCATCCGGTTCGACCCTGTGCACCATCGGGTGCGGTGCGAAGGCCGGGAGCGCACCCTGACCCCCAAGACCGCGCAGTTGCTGACCTATTTCCTCCAACACCCGAATCGCCTGATTTCCCGGGATGAGCTTTTCGAAGCCGTCTGGAACATGCCCTCCAACAACGACCTTCGGACGCTGGAAGTGCACATTTGCTGGTTGCGGAAGGCGCTGGAACGCAATCCCCGTCGCCCCCGGTTTCTCAAAACCGTCCGCGGCCGGGGGTACATCTTCGAGCTTCCCACCACGGAAAAGGCCGATTCTTCCGACGCGGAGACCCCCTCATCGTGAAGCCTGGGGTCGGGCCCCTTCCCACAGGGACAGGGCCAGGGCCACGGTGCGCATGTGGATGTCCACCGTGTCCTTGATGTGCCGGGCGTAGCCGCCGCCCATGACCAGTACCAGGGGGAGGGCGCGTTGCCGGACCCAGGCGAACACCAGACGGTCTCGAGTCAGTAGCCCTTCCTTGGTCAGGGCCAGACGTCCCAGCCGGTCGTCCCGGTAAGGGTCCGCACCTGCGATGTAGAAAACCAGTTGGGGTTGGAAGCGTCGTTCCACTTCGGCCAGCCCCCGGCGCAGGGCTTCCAGATAAGACCGGTCGTCGGTGCCGTCGGGCAGGCCGATGTCCAGGTCGCCGGGAACCTTGCGAAAGGGGAAGTTGCGCTCGCCGTGCATGCTGAAGGTGAACAGGCGCGCATCGCCCGCCGCGATGGCCGCGGTGCCGTCTCCCTGGTGGACGTCCAGGTCCAGCACCAGAATGCGCCCGACGCGTCCCTGAGCCAGCAAGACCCGCGCGGCAACGGTCACGTCGTTGAAGACGCAGAACCCCGCGCCCCAATCGGGTCCGGCGTGGTGGGTGCCTCCGCCCAGGTTGATGCCCAGGCCGTCCTCCAGCGCGGCTCGCGCGGCCGCCAGGGTGCTGCCCACGGAACGGCGGGCCCGTTCCACCAGCTGGGGGGACCAGGGGAGGCCTACGCGGCGCTCCTCCTGTCGCGTCCACCTGCCGGCCAGGGTCCGGGCCACGTAGTCGGGCGTATGGGCCTGAGTCAATTCCTCCACTGTGGCCGCGTGGGGAAGATGCAGGTCCTGGGGACGGAGCACCCCTCGGGCCAGAAGGCGCTCCCGTAACATGCGGTACTTTTCCTTGGGGAACCGATGGCCTTCTGGCAGGGGGAAATCGAAGACGTCGTGGTAGAAGACCCGAACCATGGCCTGCTCGCGCCGTGCTAAGGGCTGTTCCATCGGCTGACGTTCAAGACCTGTTCCATCCATGGGCGGGCTTCGTCCCAGCTCAGGACCCGGGGCTTGGCGAAGTCCACGAACTGCAGGGGAACCCATCGGGCCCCCAGGTGGCGGTTCTCGTAGAAGATGTGCAGCACGATGAAGGCCTTGTCGCCGTTGGGCACGATACCCCGCTGGTCGAAGAACAGGTTCCCCAGGCCATAGGTGATGAAGGCCCCCCGGTAGAGCTCCATGCCATGGGGATGGTGGGCCTGACTGCCGCTCACCACCACCGCGCCCGCTTCGGCCATGCGGCGGAAATCCGCTTTGAAGTCCTCAGGCGGATCGAACAGGTAGATTTCCTGGTGCTGAAAGGTCACGATGGGCAGATAGCCCTCCGCGCGCAGCGCGCGCACCTTTTGAGTCATGGCGTCCCAATCGCAGGCCCACGCGCCCGGATACTGGGGCGCGGCCGTGGCGTATCCACCCCCCTTGGCGTTGCACCCGATGAAGGCGATGCGGTTGCCGTTGTGCTCGAAGCGCGCGGGTCGCTGGGCGTCCTCCAGATTCGCGCCGCCGCCGTAGTAGGCCCAGCCCCGCTCGCGGTACATGTCCAGCGTGAAGCGCATGGCCTCGGGGCCCCGGTCGTTGAAGTGGTCGCCGGTGAGCTCCACCACGTCGGTACCCACGGCTTCCAGCAGCACGATGTAGCGGGGATCGCTGCAGAACTTCAGCCCCTGCTGGACCGGATTGGGCGGTGGGCAGTTGGGATCGAAGGGAACTTCGTTGCTGATGTGGGTGATGTCCGCGCGCGCCAGAAGCGGTCCCACCTCTTCGGCCGGATACGTGAGCCCTTTGCTCTCCATGGTGTACGCCGTGGCCCGCACCAGGGCCGTGACTCCGGTGATGGCCACCACGGTCAGGCGGGAGGGGTCCCGGTTGGCCACGGGGAAGGCCTGCTGCCACCGGGCCACCTCCTCTTCCGGTCCCACCCAGGCCAGGGGCAGGGCCAGAGGGTCCTGGGCCGGGTCGTAGTCCCGCATCAATGGCGAGCCTTCCAGGGGCTGGGCCACCCGCCATGACGGGGTGAGGGCTTCCCAGGGAAGCACGGTCCAGCCTGGAGGCCGGGCCAGGGCCCGCTCCAGCAACGCGTCGGCCGGGACCGTTTCCACCCGTCCCACGGCGGGCGGTCCCCAGGCGGCCTCCAGCCAGGCCCGGGTGTCAGGGGTCATGAGCAGGGGTTCCTCGCCCCTGGGCGAGGCCGCGCCCCGCCAGTGCCGGCGGACCGCTCCCGCGGACACTTCCGGCGCCCATTGGAAGACGGGAACCGCGAGGACGAAGACCCGATACCCCTGAGGTTGGGAGGCGTTCACCAACAGGCGCACCCGGGCCTGGGCGGGGTCGGAGACGCGACGCCAGCCTTCCAGGGACCAGGGCACCCCCGGTGGCGTCCAGTACGTGGGCCACACAGGGGTGGGGGTAGGGG
>WFVP01000312.1 GCA_015491595.1 Anaerolineales bacterium | reverse complement strand
GCAGTAGGAGCCGGGGTCCACGTCGCGGGCAACGTCCGCAACGCGGGCGTGGCGTCCTCGGAAGGAACCGGAGGGGACGTGGGGCCGGGCCGCCGACAGCCCCAGAGCCCCAGCAAGAGGAGCGCGGCCATCGCGAGGCGCGGCCACGTGCGAAGTCGTGCAAGACGCCTTGGGGGCTGGGGTCCGCCCGTGCGTTCCATGGTCGCCGCTTCCCCGGGTCAGCGAATGGCCTTTTCCGTGTCCGGGTCGAACAGGTGCATCCGGCTCATGTCGAAGAGCACCACCCCCTGCTCGCCCAGGCGATAATCGCTGCGCGGGTCGACCCGGGCCACGAAGGCGTGTTCGCCCGTGCGGAAGTACACGTACTTCTCGCTCCCCATGGGCTCGATGATGTCCACCCGGCCTTCCACCGGCTGCCCTTGAATTCCCTTGGGCGCGAAGTCCGGATGGTACATGTGCTCCGGCCGCAATCCGAAGATGACCCGACGACCCACGTACGGCGCGTACAGGGCGTGCCGCTCCTGGGGCACTTCCACCGCGAAGGCCCCGGCATCCACATACAGGCGCCCTTCTTCCTGACGGAGCCGCGCGGGGAAGAAGTTCATGGAAGGCGAGCCGATGAACCCGGCCACGAACAGGTTCGCGGGCTCATCGTAGACCTTCTGAGGTGTATCCACCTGCTGGATGACCCCTTCGTTCATGACCGCGATGCGGTCGGCCATGGTCATGGCTTCCACCTGGTCGTGGGTCACATAGATGAAGGTGGTTTGCAGTCGCTTGTGGAGTTTGCTCAGCTCCGCGCGCGTTTGCACCCGCAATTTCGCGTCCAGGTTGGAGAGGGGTTCGTCGAACAGGAACACCTTGGGTTGGCGCACGATGGCCCGGCCCACGGCCACCCGCTGACGCTGCCCACCGGACAGCTGGCGGGGATACCGATCCAGCAGGTCCACAATCCCCAGCATCTCCGCGGCTTCCATGACCCGGCGTCGGATTTCCTGCTTGGGCACCTTGCGCAACCGCAAGCCGAAGGCCATGTTGTCAAAGACCGTCATGTGGGGATAAAGCGCATAGGACTGAAAGACCATGGCCACGTCCCGGTCCTTCGGGGGCACGTCATTAATCACCTTGCCGTCAATGAGGATGTTGCCCCTGGTCGGGTCCTCCAAGCCCGCGATGAGGCGCAAGGCCGTGGTCTTGCCGCATCCCGAGGGACCCACCAGTACCAGGAACTCCCGGTCCTCAATGTGAAGGTTGACGTCCCGCAAGGCCGTCACTTTACCGAACTGCTTCGTTACATGGTCGAACGTCACGCTGGCCATCGCGCCTTTCTCCTGCACATCAAGATTGGTCTCCATTATACCGGGAAGCCGCGTCCAACACCTGTGCGCGGTAAGGCTCGGCCAAAAGGGCCGGCGTGCCGCCGGTGTGCCAGAAAAGTACCCGGGTACCCGGGGCAAAGGCGCCCTGCCGCACCAGGTCGATGAGGCCGGCCAGGGCCCGGCCGGTGTACACGGGGTCCACCAACAACCCTTCCGTGCGGGCCGCCAGGAGGATGGCTTCCTCCTCCCTTTCGGTCAGCACGCCGTAGCCGGGCTCGGCGTAGGTGTCCACCACCTCGACCTCCTCGGGCACAAGGGTCCCCGGAGCCCGCAATCGGTCCAGGACCTCCGAAGCCAGATGGGCTACCCGGGACCGCAGGACCTCCGCGGGCGCGTCCACGCTGATGCCGATGATGCGCCCCCGATAGCCCAGGAGGCGCGCGCCGGCCACCAGACCCGCATGGGTCCCCCCCGAAGACGAGGCCAGCACGATGACGTCCGGATGGAAGTCCTGCTGGACCAGCAACTCCTCCAGCGCATAGGCGTAGGCGGCCGCGCCCACGGGGCTGGATCCGCCATACGGAATCAGGTAGGGGCGCTTGCCTTCGGCCCAGGCCTCCTGGAAGGCCCGTTGAAGGTCTTCGTCCCGGGATACCGGCGTGGTCCAGCGAAACCGGGCGCCGAAGAGGTGCATGAGGAAGCGGTTCCCGGTGGGATACGGGTCGCCCGGCGGGCCCACGAGGACCAGCAGGCATTCCAGGCCCAAACGGGCCGCCGCGGCCGCGGTCTGCCGGCAATGGTTCGATTGCGCCGCGCCGGCGGTAATGACCATGCGCGCGCCATGGGCCTGGGCATCGGCCATCAGATACTCCAGCTTGCGGGTCTTGTTGCCGCCAAAGGCTAGGCCCGTCTGGTCATCCCGTTTGACCCACAGCTCCAGGCCCCCGCCCAGGGCGGCGGTCAGGCGGGGGAGAGGCTCCACCG
>WFVP01000311.1 GCA_015491595.1 Anaerolineales bacterium | reverse complement strand
GGCTAACCGCTCGATCTGCTGTCGGCCAACCACCATCTCTCCAGGAGGTGCTCCATGCTCGAAACCCTCTCCCTTCCCTTGAAAGCAGAAACGTCGCACCATCTCTTCACGAGAGCTCAAGAAGTCATTCCGGGCGGGGTGAACTCGCCCGCACGGGCCTTCCGCGCAGTGGGCGGCGTCCCCCTGTTCATCGAAAAGGCCCGGGGCCCCTACTTGTGGGATGCCGACGGGAACCGCTACATCGATTATGTGCTCTCCTGGGGACCTCTCATCTTGGGGCATGCCCACCCCAAAGTGGTGGAAGCGGTGAAGCAGGCTGCGGAACGGGGTACGTCTTACGGCGCGCCCACCCGCCTGGAAATCGAGCTCGCGGAGCGGGTCATCGAGATGGTGCCTTCCATCGAAATGGTGCGCTTCGTGAATTCAGGCACCGAAGCCACCATGAGCGCCATCCGCCTGGCCCGCGCGGTCACCGGCCGGACGAAAATCGTCAAGTTCATCGGGTGCTACCACGGCCACGTGGACGCGCTCCTGGTCCGGGCTGGCTCCGGCGTGGCCACCCTGGGCCTGCCCGATTCCCCCGGCGTGACCCCCGGCACCACCCAGGACACCCTGACCGCACCCTACAACGACCTGGACGCGGTGGAGGCCCTCTTCGAAGCCCATGGCCAGGACATCGCGGGGGTCATCGTGGAGCCGGTGGCCGGGAACATGGGCGTGGTGCCGCCCAAACCGGGCTTCCTGGAGGGCCTGCGCGCGTTGTGTGACCGCTACGGCGCGCTCCTCATCTTCGACGAAGTCATGACGGGGTTCCGGGTGGCTCCGGGCGGCGCGCAGGCGCGCTATGGCGTCCGGCCCGACATCACCACCTTGGGCAAGGTCATTGGCGGCGGGCTGCCTGTGGGCGCGTACGGCGGCCCCAAAGACATCATGCGCTACGTGGCCCCAGCCGGCCCCATGTACCAGGCCGGGACCCTTTCGGGCAACCCCCTGGCCATGGCCGCGGGCATCGCCACGTTGGATGCCCTGCGGGAGCCGGGGGTTTGGGAGACCTTAGAAGCCCGCACCCAACGTCTGGCCCAGGGCCTGGCGCAGGCGGCGGAAGAGGCGGGCGTCCCGGTCACCGTGCAGTACGTGGGCACCATGTTCACCGTGTTCTTCCTGGACCGCGCGCCCACCACATGGGAAGAGGTGAGCCAGGCCGACACGAAGCGTTTAGCCCGCTGGTTCTGGGAGATGGCCGCCCGTGGGGTCTATTACCCGCCCTCCCAGTACGAATCCGCGTTCATGTCCCTGGCCCACGAGGAGGAGCACCTGGAACGCACGCTGGAGGCGGCTCGTGAAGCGTTTGGGGCGGTCAGCGGTGAGCAGTGAGCCATCAGCAGTCAGCCATCAGCAGTGAGTATGTTGAGTGCTTGAAGGAGGAACACGAATGCCGAAACCACCGACCGCTGACCGCCGACCGCCGTCCGCCGACCGCCTTCCCCCCTTCCTCGCCGCGTGCTATCGGCAGCCCACACCCTACACGCCGGTGTGGTTCATGCGGCAGGCCGGGCGGTACATGCCCGAATACCGGGCGCTGCGAGAACGCTACGGGTTGCTGGAACTCATGCGCGAGCCCGACCTGGCCGCCCAGGTGACGCTGCTTCCCCTGCGTCTGGGCGTGGATGCCCTCATCCTCTTCGCCGATATTCTCCTGCCTTTGGAAGCCCTGGGCCTGACCCTGCACTTCCTACCGGGTAAGGGGCCGGTGTTGGAACCCCGCCTGACGCCGGACCGGGTGGAAACCCTCCCCCTGGTGGACGTGCACGAAGCCCTGGGCTTCGTTTTCGAGACGGTGCGCCGGGTACGGCTTGAAGCCCCTCAAACGCCCCTTATCGGCTTTGCCGGCGCGCCCTTCACCGTGGCTTCTTACGCCATCGAGGGCGGGAGTTCCCGCCATTACATCGAGACCAAAGGCTGGATGTACCACCATCCCCAGGCCTGGGATGCCCTCATGAAGCGGCTGGTCCGTGTCACGCTGGATTACCTCAAGGCCCAGATCGACGCCGGCGCGCAGGCGGTGCAAATCTTCGACAGTTGGGCCGGTGCCCTGAGCCCTGGGGACTATGCCCGTTATGTGAAACCCCACGTCCAGGCCTTGCTGCGGGGATTGCAAGCGACGGGCGTCCCTCGAATCTACTTCTCCACCGGCACCGCAGGCCTGCTGCCCCTTTTCCAGGACCTGGATGCCGAGGTCATCGGTGTGGACTGGCGGGTACCCCTGGGCGCGGCCTGGGAGGCGGTCGGACGCCACCACGCCATCCAGGGGAATCTGGACCCGGTCGCACTTCTGGCCCCACGCGAGGTGCTGGCCCGCCAGGTGGATGCGGTGCTTGCAGAAGCCCGAGGCCAGGCAGGCCACATCTTCAACCTGGGCCACGGTGTGCTTCCCGAAACCGACCCGGACCAGGTGGCCTTTGTCGTGGAGTATGTGCATGAGCGGAGCAGCCCGCTGTCCGCTGACGGCTGACCGCCAATACCCTGTTCACGGAGGTTACGATGGAACCCACCGCCATCTTCTTGCTCGCCTACGGAGGGCCCCTGTCCCTGGACGATGTCGAGCCTTATCTGCTGGACGTGCGCCACGGTCGTCCCACGCCCGCGGAATTGGTGGAAGAGGTGCGCGAACGGTACCGCCTCATCGGCGGGAAATCCCCTCTGCTGGAGCACACCCAGGACCAGGCCCGGGCGCTGGAGGCCTGGCTGCATCAACATCTGGGGCCGCACTTCAAAACCTTCGTGGGCATGCGCCACTGGCACCCTTACATCCACGAAGTGCTTCCGGACATCCTGAACCAGGGCTTTCGCCGGATTGTGGCCCTGCCCATGGCCCCTCATTATTCCCGCATGAGCATCGGAGCGTATCGCCATGCCCTGGAAAAAGCACTGGAGGACCGGGGGTATCGACCTCTGACTCAAGCAGAGGGATGGAAGCAGTCAGCAGTGAGCAATCGGCCATCGGGGCTTCGCTACGAAATGAAGGTATGGGGCCAAGAAGCCGCTACAGGCGAAGGCGCCTCGGTAACCGACCGCCGACTGCCCACTGCCGACGGCCGACCGCTGACTACCGTCTTCATCACCCGCTGGTCCACCTATCCAGGCTTTATCCGGGCTGTGGTTCACAAAGTGGAAGAGGCCCTATCCGCCTGGGAGGGAAGTAAGCCCGTGGTGGTCTTCACCGCGCACAGCCTGCCTCAAAAGGTGGTGGAGCAGGGAGACCCTTATGACAAGGAAGTTTGGGAAAGCGCGCGCCGGGTGGCCGAGCACCTGGGTCTGGACGCGTGGCATGTAGCCTACCAGAGCGCAGGCGCCTCGGCCGTGCCCTGGCTGGGGCCCGATGTGGGCGACCTGGTCGAAGACCTGGCCCGGCAGGGTGTGCGGGAGGTCCTGGTCGTGCCCATTGGCTTCGTGTGTGACCATGTGGAAATCCTGTACGACATCGACATCGAATTGCAACAACGGGCCCGCACTTTGGGCGTCCAGGTGCGCCGCACCGAGTCTTTGAACGACGACCCAGCCTTTATCACCGCATTGGGCGAAATGGTGCGCACGGCTGCCCGCGCACTGGAATGAGGGAATCACCGGACGTTTTTCCGCTATACTGGAAGCAGGCCATGCATTAATCGATTGGAGGCGTGTTATGGAACGGGTTATCAGTGCAACCGAGGCTCGGATTCGGCTGGGCGAATGGATGCGCCGCGCCGCGGAACAGGGGGACGTCATCATCGTGGCCCGAAGCGGCCAGCCCTATGTGGTGATGCTGTCCTACGAAGCCTATCGCCGTTTGCAAGGGGGAGAAGCCCGACCCGCCTGGGAGGAAACCCTGGAGCGGATTCGAAAGACTGCGGCGCAATGGCGGGCGGAGCGTGGTGGCAAGCCCTTGACCCCACCTCCCGAAGAAGTTATCCGCCAGATGCGGGAGGAGCGCGATGCTCAGATCATGGAAGCCCTCGGCTTCGACCATCTGCCTTGATGCCAGTTTCGTGGTTCGTCTTTTGGAAAGCGACCAGCCCGGTGCGGAACCCTTACGGTTGTGGCGGCACTGGCAACAGACCGGACAACGTTTGGTCGCGCCGACGTTGCTGTACTATGAGGTGAGCAATGCCCTGTACAAGTATGTCCGCCAGAAAACGCTTTCCTCTGCAACCGCACAACAACTCATGGAGAACGCGTTGCATCTGGACATCGACCTGGTGACGTACCCTGAACTCCACCAGGAGGCCCTGCGCCTGGCCCACGAGTGGCGATTGCCCGCGACGTACGACGCCCATTACCTGGCTCTGGCCCGCCGTCTTCAGGCCCCTTTCTGGACGGCAGACCGTCGGCTGGCCCGTTTGGTGCGGCCCCATTTCCCCCATGTCCACCTTCTGGGTGAGGAAGGCGCATCATGACCACGGTTGCGATTATCGGCGGCGGCATCGGTGGGCTGAGTGCCGCCTATTTTCTCCTGGAAAAGGCCCGGAGCCAGGGCCGCCCGTTGCATTTGTACGTGCTGGAGGCTTCGAACCGCTGGGGCGGCGTCATTCGCACGGTGCGGGAAGGGGGCTTCATCGTGGAAGGCGGGCCCGACAGCATCCTCTCCTTCAAGCCCGCTGGTCTGGCCCTGTGGCGAGACCTGGGTTTGGAAGACGAAATCATGGGCACCGCGCCCGGTCGGCGGGCTTTCATTTTCTTTCGAGGCAGACTGCACCCCCTTCCCGAAGGTCTGACCCTGATGATCCCCGCGCGGCTGGGACCCCTGTTTCGCACCTCCCTGCTCTCCTGGCGGGGGAAGCTGCGAGCCGCCTGGAATCTGGTGCAGACCCACCGAACGCCCGATGGCCAGGACGTTTCCGTGGCCGAATTCGTCACCCGTCACCTGGGCCGGGAGGTCTTCGAGCACTTGGTAGAGCCCCTGTTCGCGGGCATCTATGCAGGGGACGCGCGAGGGCTCAGCCTGCGGGCCACGTATCCCCAGTTGCTGGAACTGGAGCGGGAGCATGGCAGCCTGTTGCGCGGCCTCCTGCGTAGAGTGCACGCGGAAAAGGCCCGTCGGGCGACGGGCTCGAGTCGGCGGCCCCGGTACACGCCTTTCGTGACCCTGCGGAGTGGCCTGGGTCGCATGGTGGAAGCGCTGGTCGCACGGCTGCAGGGCCTCGCGGACCTGCACCCGGGTATGAAGGTCACCTACCTGGAACCCCTGGACCAGGGACGCTGGCGGGTATACCTGGACGACGGCGGCGCGCTGGAGGCCCAGCACGTGGTGGTGGCCACACCTGCCCACGCGGCCGCACCCCTGGTGGAGGGGTTCGACCCCGACCTGGCCCACCTGTTGGCCGAAATTCCCTACGCGGCTTCGGTCATCGTCTCCGTGGCTTACGACCGCAGCCAGGTCCCCCATCCCCTGGAGGGCTCGGGCTTCGTGGTTCCCCGGGTGGAAGGCAGGCCTTTGTTGGCCTGTTCGTGGACGTCCAGCAAGTTTCCTCACCGAGCACCAGCAGGGAAAGTGTTGCTGCGATGCTTCTTCGGTCGGGCCGGCGCGGACGAAGTGGCGTCCTGGCCGGAGGAAGACATCCTGGCCCTGACCCGACAGGAGTTGCGGGAGACCATGGGCATAACCGGGGACCCGGAACGCGTCTGGGTGTTCCGCTGGCGGCCGGCCCTACCCCAGTACACCCTGGGCCATGGCGAGCGGGTAGCGGCTATCTTCCATCGCGCGGCCATGTGGCCCGGCCTGCACCTGACGGGCAACGCGTACCAGGGCGTAGGCATCCCGGATGTCGTGGCGGGAGCAAAACGAACAGCGGAAAATCTTCTTCTGGCATCATGAGGCCAATGCTCCCTTCACCCGCTGCCACGTAGCTACGATGAAAAACAGCCAAATTGTCAGGTATACCGAGCCCAAAAACAGAGCAACCACGCGATATGGCGCAGCGATATAGACAATAGCCCGAGTCCAGAGGTATCCGCTCAGAAGCAACGGCAAAAGCCAAAACCAAAGGAAAGC
>WFVP01000310.1 GCA_015491595.1 Anaerolineales bacterium | reverse complement strand
TCCTCATCCTGGTGGTTCAGGGCGGCTTCCAGGGCTTGCAGGGCCTCCTGCCAGAGGGGTTGGGGAGCGTTGGCGGGCATACTTCCTCCCAGGGCTAAGGTTTGCAGGGGTTGTCGGGGTCCGGGTTCTCCGGCGGCATCCCTTCGGTGCCGGGGCCGTACTCGCAAATCGCGGGCCAGGGACGGTAATAGGTGGTGAACACATCCCGGAAGAGCAATTCGCCGTTGCGGTAGACCTCCCGCACCACCGTCACCGTGCCGCCTTCGATGGGCCAATCGGTTTGCCGAATCTCGCCGGGTTCCAGTTCCGGGTTCTCGATGTAGCGAGGAGGTGGAGGCGGCTGTTTGTTTTGAAGCCCGGTGGTATCCCAAACGACCTCCCGGCCATCCGAGGTCGAATAAAAGCGCCAGCGGATGTAGCGGTGCGGGATGTTGACCTCGACTTCCATGAGAATCCAGTAAGGGGTATCGTTCTTGAATTTGAAATCCACAATAGGTACGTAGACCGTGGCGTCCAATCCGGCCCATTTAGGGTTCACCCGGCCGGAGGCTTCCAGTTCGTAGTAGTACACTCGATAGGAATGGGGATGGCGTTCGACGATGGGGTAACCCCCGAAGAACACGGTGCGGAACAGGGTGGTGCTCACCTGGCACACGCCGCCGCCCACGCCCTGGATGGTGCGATTCCCGAAGATGATGGGAGCCTCGGCGTAGCCGTTGTCCAGGCTGATGTCCCCCAGAACCTGGGCCATGGAGAATACCTCCCCCGGTGCCACCAAATAGCCGTGGAAGCGGCTTCCCGCCAGGCGGATGTTGTGCATCCGGGCGACACTGGAGCCGTAGAAGTACGTGGTGTGCTCCACCACCAGCTCGCGAATGCCCAATTCCTCTGCCGTGGCATCGTCCGTCACCCGGGGTGGTTCGACTTCCAGCACCAGGGGAACCCGAGTACGTCCCTCCTTCAGGGCCTGGACGATGGCCTCCATCGTCTCCTCGGTCTTCAGCCGACGGCCGTACACCGCGGGCTCCAGGAGTTCCAGTTCCCGGGCCTCTTCGTTGAAGGTGAACCGGGCGTTGACGGGCTCCCGCAACACCTGGGCCGCCACCGTGCGCAACAGGGGACGCAAAGGTTCCGGGTCGACATCCAGCTCGTACCAGCCCCGACCTTGCGCATCCACCCGCCGCACGATGCGCAGCATCGCGGCCACCTGCTCTGGCGGCACGTCCCAGGGTCCCGGGTCCCCCTCCTGGGCGTCCGGCAGGGTGAGGCGTAAGGTCCGGGAGAGCATCTTTTCCAGCCGTTGGGCCAGGTCCTGGGCCTCCGGGATGACCGGCGGCACAGGTTCTGTGGGGATGTCCAGGACAGTGTCTTGCATGAACGCCATTTCCCGGGCCAGTCGTGGCAGCAAGCGGCTCCAGGCGATACGCCGGCCCGCGCGACCGGGGCGGTATTGGACGGAAGCCCCTTCCAGGGCCAGAAAAGCGTCTTGAGGAGGCTCCTCAACCCGGGAAGCCAGGGCATTGGTCAGGGTGGCGTACGCCCAACCCGGGTGGAAGACCAACCGCAAGGGCACATTGACGCCCTGGGTCCAGGCCTGCCAGCGGTCCCGCCAGCGGGCCCAAAGGGGGCCTTCCCGACCTACTCGCCACGCAGCCTCCGCGGTCCCGGCGTAATCCACCACCAGGCCCAAATCCAGGGGGCGGGTTTCCCATTGCATATCCTGCCAGGTGAAGGTCACGCGACCCTGTTCGGGGTATGCATAAACCTCTCGCAAACGGGCCTCGGCGGCTTCGCGGGTCAGGCCGCTCAGGTCCACCACCCCCACATGCACGCCCGGATAGATGCGGTTCCAGAAGAGCAGTTCCCAGGCCAACCCGGTGCCCATCAGGCCCAAGCCGGCCACCGGGAAGGCCAAAAGCCCACCCAACAGCCACGCCTGCCACCAGGAAATTCGCCATGCCTTCATGGTGACCATCATACCAGGTGCGTGCGGGGTCTGGTTGCAACCCAAAGCAAATTCCCTCGCCCCGAGGGACGAGGGAAAGTCTCTTGGAGAAGGCGCCCGCGGAGGGACTCGAACCCCCAACCACCGGATCCGAAGTCCGGTGCTCTGTCCAGTTGAGCTACGCGGGCCCGTCTATGCGAAGAAGTCCAGATTGTCCTCGTCGTCGCCTTCGTCGGCCCAGCCGCTTTCTTCCACCAGCGCCTCGATGACCTGTCGGGTCAAGAGCACCCACAGAATCAGGATGTCCCCTTCATCGGTGGGTACGTACCGCACCGCCACGATGGGCACCCGTTGCACCGTCCCCATGGCTGTGCGGAACTCGAGAGGGATGCTCTCTTTATCCCGCCAGGCCCGATAACAGCGTTCCACCAGAGCCGGTCCGTTCAGGGCCCGAACCCGGGTGACGGCAATCTGCCCCGCTTCGGGACCCTCCAACACGCCCACCAGGACGCTGTGGGTATCCGGCTGCACCGGCTCAAAGGTCGGCGGCGGACCTTCAATGATGGTGATTTTTCGTTCCTCAGCGTTCATAAGCCCTACCTCGTAAAAGGCAATACCCATCATACCATGCTTTCATCGAGATGCAAGCGGGGAAGGGCGGGTGTGGATGTGAGAAACGTTGGGTAGTTTTAACCGGGCACGGGATCCGCAAGATTTTTCCTTACAGGCTTGGGCGGGTGTTGAGGCCCGGCATGGGGCGGAGCTTTCTTGCTTCCCTTCCAATTCCCTTATGGTATACTGTCCAATACGTCCAGCGCCCTTTTTCCTCCGGGGCCAGCCTTCTGGTCTGGGAGGAAAAAGGGGGAATCTCGAAGGAGAAGCGGGCTTGTGGCATGGGATGGGCCCGCGGGAGGAAGTCATCATGAAGGGCGAAGCGCTCGTGGTCGGGGAATTCGGTTTGGAGGAACGAGGAGGGGAGCCGGCCCCTGTCACGGAGACCGTTGAGGAAATCCTCGAGCGTTATGGTCCGTTCCTTCCTTATACCTGGCTTTTCGGACAACCCGCCGGAACCCACGATTTCCCTTACTGGACGAATTTACTGCAAAAAGGGGTATATGGCTTCGAATACTGGGCGGAGCACGTCGCCTCGGCATTGCGTATGGCCATGGTGGGTGTGGAAGCCTTGATGCGCACCTCGTCCTCGCGCCAGGTGAAGTTCCTCGCGCTGACGCCCGACGCCTACGGCCTGCCGGTGCGGGATACCGAATACTGGCTGGGGATTTACTACGACGGTGGTGACGCCAGCGAGAAATCCCAATGGACGTGGGCCGTGGGCTGGCGTCGTATATGGGAGGAGTACAACCGGCGTCGCGCGCAACACTATACCGGGCCGGAACATTGGGTCGTGCTCCTGGTGGGGGTGAACCCCGACGTGTTGTGCAGGTTGAGCGAGGAGGAGGGAAGCAACAACGGCGCGGCCTCGCCTTGGATGGACTGGCTCGAAAGCGGTCCTTACTATGGCATGTGGCCCGTCATCGTGGATACGTATGCGAAGTGGACGGACTGGGCGCCTTATCGGACGAAGGCCCGACGGTTCTGCATGTTGGGCCCCTGGCACGAAGAGCACCCCGAGGTCGCCTTGCAACTGCGCTCCCGGTTGCGGGATTGGCAGCGCTTAATGCGTCTGGGGCCGGACAGCGCCCTGTTGTTGGCCGGGTACGAGCACATGGAAGTGGTGCTCCCCCAAAGCACATGGCCATGGCAGGGCGTTTTGTGGGGACGGGACCCGCGTTTGGTGCTCGAGGAGTCGGAGAGCCAGCCCGTGCCCGTGCTTACCGAAAAGGTGGGGATGGGGGAGCCTGTGCCCTCACCGGTTTCAGGAGATTGAGCTTCGAGGCGTGTCCATGGCCGCCAAGCCTTCGCGTTTCTACACCGCCACCGGCGATGAAGGCTGGACCGGGCTTCTGGGGGAAGGTCGGGTTCCCAAGGACCATCCCCAAATCGAGGCCCTGGGCGCCTTGGACGAGGCTTCCGCGGTCTTGGGCCTGGCCCGGCACACGGCCCAGCATCCGGAAGTGCCTGCCCTTCTGGAACGCGTGCAACGGGACCTCTATCGGTTGATGGCCGAAGTGGCCGCTACACCCGAACAGGCGCAGGCCTTTCGAAGCATCGACCTCTCTGCGGTGGCATGGTTGGAAGAGCAAATCCACCGCTTTACCCCCCAACTCCCTGAAGTGCGAGAATTCATCCTCCCGGGAGAGACCCTGAGTAGCGGGTTCCTCGCGCTGGCCCGCACCGTGGTGCGTCGGGCCGAACGTCGGGTCTTCACCTTGATGCGCCTGGGCCTTTACCGGAACACCGAGGGTGCTCGCTACCTGAACCGACTGTCCTCGCTGTGTTTCGTCCTGGAACTGCTGGAACTGCAGGCCGCGGGCAAAGGCCCCATCTTCGCCGACGAGGAGGCCGACGAATGACCGGGACCTGGATCAACATCGCCGCGGTGTTGGTCGGAGGCGGTGTGGGGTTGTTCTTTGGGCAGCGGGTCCCTTCCCGCATACGAAGCACCATTTTTCACGCCATCGGCATGTTCACTTTGTTGTTGGGTGTGCGCATGTTCCTGGCCTCGCAGAATCCGCTGTACGTATTGGGTGGACTCCTCCTTGGAGGAGGGGTGGGCGAATTCCTGCGTATCGAAGACCGTTTGGCCTCCCTGGGGGCCTGGTTCGAACGTCGGTGGCGTCAACCGGCTCAGGAGTCCCGGTTCGTGGAAGGCTTTCTTGCGGCTTCCCTGTTGTTTTGCGTAGGTCCCATGACCATTATCGGCTCCCTTCAGGATGGGCTCACAGGGGATTATCAGATTCTGGCCACCAAGGCCATGATGGACGGCTTTTCCGCCCTGGCCTTTGCCGCCACCATGGGCGTGGGCGTGCTCTTCTCCACGGTGGTCATTTTGGTGTATCAGGGGGGCCTGACCCTCTTCGCCGCGGCCCTGCAACCTTGGATGACCGAGGCCATGATGGCCGAACTGACCGCAGCAGGGGGTGTCTTGCTGGCAGGTTTGGCCGTAAGCAGTTTGTTGGAACTCAAGCCCTTGCGGGTGGGCAACTGGCTCCCTGCCCTCCTGTTTGCGCCTTTGTTGGTGGCCCTTTTTGGTGGGTAGTACCAATTCAATACCGGCTCTCTCATGAGCCGAAACAATTGTACCGATAGGTCTGCTTGGGTTCAGGACCCCAGGAAGAAGAAAGAAATCGTGGTGTGGGGCGGCGCAGCCGCCCCACACCACGATTTCGATAGAAATTAGGAAAAAGCCCGGTGGTTGGTGAAAGCACACATTGCTCTGGACCACAAGTAAAAGCCGACGGCCGTCAGCCGACAGCCGTCGGCGAATTTTGGTCCTGGACCCTGACCGTGTTTAGAAGAGGACCATGCTGAGTTCCCGGCGGTACT
Organism: Anaerolineales bacterium; assembly: GCA_015491595.1. Classification (GTDB taxonomy): domain Bacteria; phylum Chloroflexota; class Anaerolineae; order Anaerolineales; family DRMV01; genus S139-71. Next base: position 1,228 of record WFVP01000310.1, on the reverse strand, counting down.
GCTTGGTGAGGGGATGATTCTGCCCCAGAATCTCGAAAAGCGCCACCATCAACTTCCGGGGCATGTCATCCCGATAACGCTTATCCCGACGCATAATTTCCAGCAGACCGTCCATGGCGGCTTCGATGTTCCCCCGCCGGATGAGGTCCAGGGCCCGTACGTACATGGCCTCCAGGGGGTCGTCCCGTTCCCCTTGCGGATGCTCCTCCAGCCACACCAGCGCCTCGGCCAGCGGCAGCAGGTTCTGGGCCGCGGTGAACTCCCGGCTGGCCGGGAAGCCCTGCAGCAGTTCCAGCGCTTCCCGGGCCTTCCCCTGCATGAGCAGGGCCTTGGCCAGGCCCAGGCGGGCTGGGGTGAGTTCCGGTCGTTGCAACAAGATTTCCCGAAACACGGCTTCCGCTCCTTGCCAGTTAAAGGCTTCCAACAGGCTCAACCCTTTCTCCATCGCCAAATCCGTAGGACTGGGTGCCAGTTTCCTCAGAAAGTCCCGAAGGCGCTGTTCGGGCACGACACCCACGAATTCATCCACAACCCGTCCTTGATAGAAGGCCTTGACAGTGGGAATGCCTCGCACTCCGTACCGCATGGCCAGATTGGGGTTCTCGTCCACGTTGACCTTGGCCAACCGGAAAGCCCCCTGCGCCTCCCGAGCCAGATGTTCCAGCACAGGCCCCAAAATGCGGCACGGTCCGCACCAGGGTGCCCAAAAATCCACCACCACCGGCACCTGGTGGGAGTATTGGATGACCTCCTGGTCGAAATTCATCTCGTTGACATCGATGATATCGGGTACGCCCATCATGGTGACCACTCCGTTCCTCGATGAGATTCTTCAGCCCGACCTGCCCTCATTATACAGAGGAAAGCGAGGATTCCGCCCCAACGGGCGGTTTTTCTTACGGATTTTTTATCCGTTTCGCGGGAAGCCCGAAAGCAGGTTTTTCACTGTTCTAACAGAAGGGTGAAGCCATAGGGGCCGCCCCTTTCGCTTAGATCGAACCGGGCTCAGGACCATAAGGAAGAAAGAATTTGTGTGGGGCGGCGAAGCCGCCCCACACAAATTTATTTTCTCCCTGCGGTCCTGAGCCCGAGGAGGCCTGCGCGTCACGTGGCAAATCACCTTGAAAAGGCCTGGTTTTGTAAGAACGTGAGAAAACCCTGGCCCGAAAGCGCATGGATTGACTGGGGTTCGGACGAAAGATGGAAGGTCGTTGGATTCATTCCTCCT
>WFVP01000309.1 GCA_015491595.1 Anaerolineales bacterium | reverse complement strand
TCCTGAGCCCGGTTCGATCTAAGCGAAAGGGGCGGCCCCTATGGCTTCACCCTTCTGTTAGAACAGTGAAAAACCCTGCAACAGGAACACCATTCTCTTGTGGCCTGCTGGATTTTTGGGTATAAATTGGAGACGAACAAGATGGTTTATGTATGGACGCCGAAGGTGGATTGAAGGAGGCCGGCGATGACCCTGATGGAACAGATTCGTCAATTGGACCCCCAGAACATGCTGGGGGAAATTCAGCGTCTGCCCGACCAGATGGAACAGGCCTGGGCCCTGGGCCAGACCCTGCCCCTGCCCGAAGTTCGGGCGCCCATCCGACGGGTGGTGATGGCCGGCATGGGGGGCTCGGCCATTGGTGCGGACCTGCTGGCCTCATGGCTGACCCTTCGTGTAGCCATTCCCATCGTCGTATGGCGGGATTACGACCTGCCGGCCTGGGCCAGTGGACCGGAGACCCTGGTGGTGGCCTCTTCCCATTCCGGGAACACGGAAGAGACCCTGTCCGCGTTTCGCGCGGCGGTGGAACGGGGTTGTGTGACGGTGGCCATCACCCGGGGAGGGAAGTTGGGGCAGGCCGCGCAAGAAGCCGGGGTGCCCTGGTGGCGCTTCGAGCATCAGGGCCAGCCTCGGGCCGCGGTGGGATACGGCTTCGTCCTGCCCCTGGCCCTGCTCCATCGCCTGGGCCTGCTTCCCCAAAGCCCTGAAGGGGAACTGGCCGACGCGGTGGCGGCCATGCGGGAGCAACAAAAGCGCCTGGAACCCGACGTGCCCACGGTGCAGAACCCGGCCAAGCGCCTGGCGGGGCAGCTCATGGGGCGCTTCGTGGTGATTTTCGGCGCGCAGCACCTGGCCCCGGTGGCCCGGCGCTGGAAGGGACAGATGAACGAAATCGCCAAGGCCTGGGCCCAGTTCGAGGTGCTCCCCGAGGCCGACCACAACACCCTGGCGGGTATCCACCACCCCGAAGCCCTGTTCACCTCGGCCATGCACCTCTTCCTGGATGCGCCCAGCCTCCATCCCCGTAACCGGCAGCGGGTGCTGCTGACCCGGCAGGTCTTCCTGGAAACGGGTTTGAACACCGACCTGGTGGAAGCCCGAGGACTTTCCCCCATGGCCCACCAGTGGACCCTGCTCCACCTGGGCGACTACGTGGCCTACTACCTGGCCCTGGACTACCGGGAAGACCCCACACCGGTAGTGAGCATCGAGGAGTTCAAGCGGCGCATGGCCACGTAATACCCATTCTCCTGTAAGGTGGGGAAAATAAATTGGTGGGGCGGCTTCGCCGCCCCACCAATTTATTTGCTTTCCTGCGGTTCCGTGCCCGGTCAGGACGATGGGTACAATGGATTCGTTTCATGAGGGAATTGGGATAACGTTCAGGGCGGGACGGAAGTGTCCTGGGTTTCGGGCATCCGTCCCCAATAACGGATACTTTGGAGGTGCCGTACAAAGAGCGGCCCTCGCCTCTTATTCTTTCGGTGGTAGAAGTCTGTGGCGGGTGACCTACGGTACCGGAGCCAGGCGCCACCACTCGGTGGTCAGCAGGATGCGGCAGACCAGCATCAGGAAGACGAGCAGAAGCAAGCACCCGCAGCCGATGCCCGTGCAAGAACACCCTCGACCGAAGCCGAAGCGCTCTTGGAGGAAGTCGAAAATCCAGGTCAGCAGCGCCAGACGCAACAGGCCACCTAAACAACCGGGTCGTTCGTGCATGGTTCACCCCTTTGTTCCGTTCTCAAGACGGTCCCAGTGCTTTTGATTATAATCCCCATGGTTCGCGCCACGCCGGCGCGGTGGCCTTATGGTTTGTGGGCCGACCGGTAACACCATCCTGCGTGTTCTTCAAGGTGCGACGATGCAAGACCTCCTTTCCTGGATGCTCTGGTACATCTGGTTGATGGTCGTCGGCCTGGCGGCCGCGCCTTTGGCCTGGCGGCTCTTTCCGGCCCTGCCCGGTCGGGGATGGCCTTACCGTCGGGCTCTGGGTCTGCTGCTTTGGGGCTATGCCTTCTGGCTTCCCGGCGTGCTGGGGTGGACGCCCAACGCGCCCGCGGCCATGCTGAGCGCCCTGGCCCTGGTGGTGGGCCTTTCCCTCTGGGCCCTCCGAGGGCGTTGGTCTCGCTTCCGGGCCTGGATGAAGGCGCACCGGACCTACCTGCTCTGGACCGAGGGCGTCTTCCTCACGGCCTTTGCCCTCTGGGCCCTGGTACGGGCCGCGAACCCCGACATCGTGGGCACGGAAAAGCCCATGGAACTGGCCTTCATCAACGCCACCCTGCGAAGCCCCACGCTCCCCCCTCACGACCCCTGGCTGTCGGGGTACGCCATCTCCTACTACTACTTCGGCTACCTCCTGGTGGCCATGCTGGCCCGGCTTTCCGGTACCCCCGGTCCCGTGGCCTTCAACCTGGCCCTGGCGATGATTTTCGCCCTGGCCGCCGAGGTCCTCTTCGGCCTGGTGCTGGATTTCGCCTGGCCCTGGGTCACCCGACGGAGAACGGGCAGGCCCTTCTACCCGGCGGGCCTGTTGGGGCCGCTGTTCGGCCTGCTGGTGGGGAACTGGGAAGGTCTGCTGGAGGTGCTGCACCGTCGTGGCCTGTTCTGGTCCCGCTTGCCCGACGGCACCTGGGTCTCCCGGTTCTGGACCTGGGCGCAAATCGAGGCGCTCACCCAACCGCCCCGGCTCCCCCTGCAATGGGTGCCCGACCGGTTCTGGTGGTGGTGGCAGGCCTCCCGTACCGTGAAGGACTTTACCCTCACGGGCCAGCCCATCGAGGTCATTGACGAATTTCCCTTCTTCTCCTTCCTGTTGGGGGATGTGCATCCCCATGTGCTCAGCATCCCCTTCGTCCTCCTGTGGGTGGCCTGGACGTACAACCTGTTCCGGGGAGGCGCTCGGGGACGGGGTCCTGGAGGGATGGCCTTTCCCCACCTGATGGTGACGGTGCTCCTGGCCGGAGGCCTGGCCTTCCTGAACGCCTGGGACTTCCCCATGGCCGTGGCCCTGGGCTTTCTGGCCTTGGTGGTTCGGTGGCGGCATCAGGGGCGCCCCTGGAAGACGGCCTTGCAGCGGGCCTTGGGGATGGCGGTGCTGTGGGTCGGGGCCGCGCTTCTGGCCTACGCGCCCTTCCACTGGAGTTTCTCCTCCCAGGTGAAGGGCGTGCTGCCCAACCTCCTTCATCCCACCCGGGGATTCCACCTGTGGGTGATGTTCGGTCCCCTGTTGGTCCCTCTGTTCCTGACCCTGGGCGGATGGGTCAGGGCCCTGAACCTGCCCTGGCGGGAGGTGGCGCGAAGGGGCTGGCTTCCCGCCCTGGGGTTGTGGGTCGGGCTTTTCCTGCTCTCCTGGTTCATGGCCTGGGCGGGATTGCTCTTCATCCCCCAGAGCCTGCAGTGGTTGGATACTCTGGGCGTTCCCGACCTGCCCTCGCTGGTGCGGGCTTCCCTGGCGCGACACGGAGCCTACGTGGCCTCCCCCCTCACCCTGACGGCCCTTATCGGGCTGGCCCTGGTGGTGGCCTTGCGGGCCCGACGGTCACGGGCCATGGCCTTTCTGGCCCTGGTGGCGGCCTGGGCCGCGGTGCTGGTGCTCATCCCCAATCACCTGTACGTGTGGGACCATTTCGGCACCCGCATGAACACGGTGTTCAAACTCTACTACCAGGCCTGGTGGCTGTGGGCCGTGGTCGCGGCCGTGGGTACCCTGTGGGGATGGCGGTACCGCTGGACCTGGCGACGCAACCTTTCCTGGCTGGCCGATGGACTGTGGTTCCTGGCCCTGGCCGCGGGCCTGGTGTACACCGTCCTGGCCCTGCCCAACAAGACGAACAACTTCCGGCCTCCGGAAGGCTGGACCCTGGACGGTTCGGCCTATTGGCGCCGCGCCGAGCCCGATGAATGGGCCGCGGCCCAATACCTGTGGCAGGCCCCTCTGGGCACGGTGGCCGAGGCCGTGGGCGGCAGTTACACCGCGTACGCGCGCATGGCCACCTACAGCGGTCAGGCCAACGTGTTGGGATGGCCGGGCCACGAAATCCAGTGGCGGGGCACCGCGGAACCCCTGGGGAGCCGGGAGGCGGACATGGCCCGCCTGTTCACCACCACCTCCTGGGCCGAAGCCCAGGCCATCCTGAACCGGTACGGCGTGCGTTACGTGGTGGTGGGCCGCTGGGAACGGACCAAGTACCAGGCTCGCGAGACCCTCTTTCGGGAACACCTGCCCGTGCTCTTCCAACAGGGTTCAGTGGTGATTTTTGGATACGACACCCGTCCTTGATTGGACAAAGAGATAAAACAAGCCGCGGCGAAGCCGCGGCTTGTTTTATCTCGCTTTCTCCCTTCATGAGAGAAGGGGCATTATTCCACCGTGAAGGTGGTGCTCCCGCTCCCTGAAGTGTACCCTGCCTTGCTGGCCGTCGCCTCTACCGTGTAGGTGCCGTAGCCATCCCGCTTGGCGTTCACACGATACGTGAAGACCGCCTGGCCGTTCGCGTCGGTGCTCCCGGACCCGCTCAATTGGTTGCCGTTGGCCGTGGTGATGGTGATGGTTACCGTGGCTCCTTCGACCGGGTTCGTGCCATCGGTGACGGTCACGGTGATGGTCACCGTTTCCCGGTTGGTATAGGTGCTCTTGTCCGTGGTCACGGTGACGTTTAGGGTGCCGCCGGTGTCGCCACCTCCGCCACTACCCGCCAGGTACTGAAGGGCGTCGTAGGCCTGGACCAG
>WFVP01000308.1 GCA_015491595.1 Anaerolineales bacterium | reverse complement strand
ATCATCAGCCGCAATCCGGCGACCCGGGCCCGTATGGACGTGGTGGAAGCCATTGAAGCCCGCATCAACATCGAAAGGCTTATGGAAGTCACCCTGAAGGCCCGGGAGACCTTTTGCTACCTACCTCAAGGGGAAGCCCTCAAGGAAGAGTCTTCCCCCTCGGTTTCATCGTGAGGCCCACCCCTGTCTCCTGTCCCCTCGCCCGATGGTATACTCGTGCACACCCTGACCTTCCCGGGAGGACGACCCGTCATGGAGACGCTCACGCCTGCCCAAATCGAAGGATTGAAGCAACAGGCGGCGTACTACGCGGTGGAACACTTCGTGAAGAGCGGCATGGTGGTGGGCCTGGGCACAGGCTCTACCGCGGAATACGCGGTGCGGGAAATCGCCCGTCGCCTGCAGGCCCGGGAATTGCGCCATGTGGTGGGCATTCCCACTTCCCGCCGCACCGCCCAACTGGCCCTGGACCTGGGCATTCCCTTGGGAGACCTCAACTCCCATCCCCAGGTGGATGTGGTTCTGGACGGCGCGGACGAAGTGGACCCCCAGGGTAACCTGATTAAAGGCATGGGAGGCGCTTTGCTCTGGGAGAAAATCGTGGCCACCGCGGCCCAACAGGTCGTCATCCTGGTGGACATGCGCAAGCGGGTGGAACGCCTGGGCACGCGAACCCCGCTTCCGGTAGAGGTCGAACCCTTCGGTTGGCGCATCCATGTCCCCTTCCTGGAAGAACGGGGAGGCCAGGTCCGCATCCGAGCCACGGAAGATGGTGAACCCTTTGTCACCGATGGCGGCCATTACATCTTAGACGTGACCTTCCCCAACGGCATCGAGGACCCCTGGCGCCTGGCCCAGATGCTCCAAAGCCGCGCGGGCATCGTGGAGCACGGCCTGTTCCTGGGAATGGCCGACGTCATCGTCGTGGGCACCCTGGAAGGTGTGGAGGTGCACCGTGGAAGTTAAACTCTCGGCCTCGATTTTGGCCGCGGATTTCGCCCGCCTGGGGGAACAGACCCAGGAAGCCCTCACCGCGGGCGCGCACTGGATTCACGTGGACGTCATGGACGGCCACTTCGTACCCAACATCACCATGGGGCCTGTGGTGGTCCAAGCGCTGCGTCCCCTGGCCGACGCCTACGGGGCCCTGCTGGACGTCCATCTCATGATTGAGGAGCCGGAGCGTTACCTGGACGCCTTTGCGCGCGCGGGAGCGGACATCCTTACCGTCCACGTCGAGGCCACGCCCCATCTCCACCGCACCGTGCACCGCATCAAGGAACTGGGGAAAAAAGCCGGCGTAGCCCTAAATCCCGGGACGCCGCTAACATGGGTGGAGGAAATCCTTCCCGATGTAGACCTGCTCCTCATCATGACCGTGAACCCGGGGTTCAGCGGGCAGAAGTTCATCCCCAGCATGATGCCCAAAATCGTGCGGGCCCGGGACCGCTTGCAGGCCCTGGGCCGAAACATCTGGTTGGAAGTGGACGGGGGCATCCATCCCCACACCGTTGGCGATTGCGTCCGGGCCGGGGCCAACGTGGTCGTCGCGGCGTCGGCCCTGTTCAACGCACAGGCCTCCATCACCGAAAACGTACGACGGTTGCGAGCCGCCATTGAAAAAGCCCTCACCCCCGCTTAGAAGGAGGCACGATGACCCCTGGACCGGTTATCGGCATTACCACCAGTCGATACACCCGAAAGGCCAAACCCCCTGTCGTGGGTGCGCCTGAGAGTTACCTTCGCGCCGTGGAAGCAGCGGGAGGCATTCCCCTGCTCCTCCCTTTCTCCGTCCAGAAGGCCACCTGGCGCCAGTTCCTGCCTCTGGTCCATGGTCTGGTCTTCACCGGTGGGGGCGACATCGCGCCCAATTTCACCGGCAACGGACGGGGCCCCCTGCGAGGCGTCCTGCCCCAACGGGATGCCATGGAGCTGGACCTGATTCGCCTGGCGGTGGACCGGCGCGTGCCCTTCCTGGCCATCTGCCGGGGGATTCAGGTCCTCAACGTGGCCATGGGCGGCACCCTCTACACCCACCTGCCGGAAGAGTACCCCGGCCTCGACCACGACCGACCCGATGAGGACCGGGAACGGGTCGTCCACCGGGTGGACCTGGACCCGGAAAGTCGCCTCGCTCGCTGGCTGGGCACCACCCGGTTGGGGGTGAACTCCATTCATCATCAGGGCCTCCGAACCATTGGGCGGGGTCTTCGTGTAGCAGGCCGGGCCGAAGACGGCCTGGTGGAAGCAGTGGAGGTGGAAGACCATCCCTTTGGCCTGGGCGTGCAATGGCATCCTGAACTCCTGGCCCCCCACGATGACACCATGGCCCGGCTGTTCCGCCTGCTGGTGGACGCCGCGCGACAGTACCGTCAAGCGTCCCTGCCGGAACGTGGGTGACGTGACGCGCAAGGTTCGTGCCGACCAACTCCTGGTGGAACGGGGTCTGGCCGAGAGCCGCACCCAGGCGCAACGGCTCATCCTGGCCGGCCAGGTGTGGGCCGACGGTCAGCCGGTGCCCAAGCCTTCCACCCGCCTTCCCGAAAGCGCCCAACTGGAGGTACGGCAACGTCCCAAATACGTCTCCCGGGGCGGGGAAAAATTGGAGGCCGCGCTCCAGCGGTTCCATGTCCCCGTCCAGAATCGGGTGTGCGCGGATGTGGGCGCGTCCACCGGGGGGTTCACCGATTGCCTGCTCCAACACGGCGCGCGACGGGTGTACGCTATTGACGTGGGACATGGCCAGCTTCACTGGAAATTGCGCCAGGACCCCCGGGTGGTCGTTATGG
>WFVP01000307.1 GCA_015491595.1 Anaerolineales bacterium | reverse complement strand
GCGAACTCTCCAAAGGCATGCGTCAGAAGCTGGCCCTGAGCCGCGCTCTGCTCCACCATCCCCGGGCCCTGCTTCTGGACGAACCCACTTCGGCCATGGACCCCGAAAGCGCCCACCTGGTACGTCAGGCCATCGCCGCGCTGCGCTCGGAGGAACGGGCCATCATCCTCTGCACCCACAACCTGACGGAAGCGGAGCTCCTGGCCAACCGCATTGCCATTCTGGACCAGGGCCGATTGATTGCCCTGGGCACCCCCGATGAATTGAAGGAACGCGCCCTGGGGCCCCGTCGGTTTCGCATCACCCTGGCCGAACCCCGGGAAGGCGCGCCGCCCCTGCCCGAGGACTTCGTACTGGAAGACCAGGGACCCACTTACCTGGTGGTCCGTCCGCCCAACGGCGAAATCGACAACCCCCGGCTCCTGGCCGCGCTGCTGGACGAAGGGTGGCCGGTGGCCCGCATGGAGGAGGTGCCCCGCACGTTAGAAGCCGCCTACTTGGCCTTGATGGAGCAAATCCATGGTGCACAAACCCGGCGTTTTGAACTTCCTCGGTCTTGACGGGCAGGCCCGGGACCCGCGACGGACATGGCAACATCTGAAAGCCTGGTGGCGTCCCGTCTTCCTCCTGGTGCGCCGGGAGCTGCGGGACCAGACTCGGGATTGGCGCATCGTGGTCCCCATCATCGCCTTCACCCTCTTCTTCCCCTTCCTCATGAACTTCACCGCCAGCCGCATGGTGGCTTTCGTGGAGCGGTACGGTGCGGAAATCATCGCGGAACGCTTCTTCCCCTTCCTGCTCATGGTGGTGGGCTTCTTCCCCCTCTCCATCTCCATGGTCATTGCGCTGGAGAGCTTCGCCGGGGAACGCGAACGCAACACCATCGAACCGTTGCTCATCGCGCCCATTGGCGATGCCCAGCTCTACGTGGGTAAACTCATCGCGGTGCTCATTCTCCCTCTGGTAGCCAGCTTTCTGGGCATTGGCAGCTACATCGGCGTACTGGCCTGGCGCTTAGGGTGGTGGCCAGAGCTGCCCCTGCTGATAGTCGTCCTGGCCCTGACCGTGAGCCAGGCCCTGGTCATGGTCAGCGCCGCGGTCCTGCTCTCGACCCAGGCCACCTCCGTCCGGGCGGCCAACCTCCTGGCCACCCTCATCATCGTGCCCGTGGCCCTGCTCATCCAGAGCGAAAGCATGCTCATGTTCTGGCGCCAGTACGACGCGCTGTGGTACTACGTGGCCGGGTTGCTGGTGACCACGGTGCTGTTCGTACGGGTGGGTCTGGCCCACTTCAACCGCGAGGCCCTGTTGGGACGCGAGGTGGACGTCCTCTCCCCGCGCTGGATTTGGCGTACTTTCTGGCGGGCCTTCCGGGGAGAGCAACGGGGACTCCGGGCCTGGTACCGCCACCAGGTCTGGCCCGAAGTGCGCCGCCTGGGCCTGCCCGCCCTCGGCGTTACCCTGCTGCTGATGACCAGCATGTACCTGGGCTACGACCTGGTGCAGGACGCGTTGCGCACCCTGCCCCTCAAGGCCCTCACGCCCCAGGAAAGAAGCCTCTCCCCCGAAACCTACATGGCCAATCTGCAGGGATGGCTTCGGGTTTCCGTCTTCGGCGGCTCGGTACTGGTGCCCATGGCCATCCTTCTCCACAACCTGCGCGCCTTGCTCCTGGCCACCCTCCTGGGCCTGTTCTCCTTCAGCGTCGGAGGGCTCCTGGTCCTGATGATGCCCTTTGGCATCCTGGGAGGGGCCATGGCCTACTTCCATCAGCTGGGGGTCCTGAATCCCGGGGAGTTCCTGCTGGGATTCGTCGTCCCCCACGGCGTCGCGGAAGTGCCCGGCATCGTGCTGTTCGGCGCGTCCCTGTTGCGGCTCGGCGCCCTGCTGGCCACACCGGTTCGGGACAAGAGCCTGGGAGAATTCTGGCTGGAAAGCCTGGCCGGATGGGCCAAGGTCTTCCTGGGCGTGGTCCTTCCCCTCTTCATCCTGGCGGCCTTCCTGGAGGTGCACCTGGCGCCCCGCATCGCCCTGTGGGTGCTGGCCCGGTAAGCCTGACCTTACACCAATTCTCCTGTGAGGTAGGACAATGGCACTGTAGCCCTCATCGGGCACGGGACCTCAGGAAAGCAAAAAATAAGTTGATGGGGCGGCTTCGCCGCCCCATCAACTTATTTTACACTTGCGACTCTGTACCTGAAAAGACCTATGCGAAAGTAGAGGTGGGCAGCGCCCTCCCCCCACCCCCACGCTTAGCACGAACCGGGTACGGG
>WFVP01000306.1 GCA_015491595.1 Anaerolineales bacterium | reverse complement strand
TTGTTGTCCGCCGTGTTCGGCCCGTTGTTGCAGGGAAGTCAGGGCCTGACTGGCTGTGGAGACCCAGAGGGCCTCGGGATACCACTGGAGGAGGGGTTGGGCTTGAAGGGCTTCCACGCGCACGCCGTAAGGGGCCTGAGGGTCCCGGTGTAGCACTCGGGCGACGCCCATGCGGGCCAGCCATCGTGCTCGCGCGGTGGGGGAAAGGCCCTCCAGGGTTTCCATCAGGGTCACGTAGCGGCCGGGGAGCAGGGGGTCAAAGGCGTTGGCGCTGGGCAGCCCGTCCAGGAGGTGGGCGTTGGGAAGCCGGATGACCCGGGCGTGGGAGAGGGGACGCGGAGGCGTGAAGGTGGTGAAGGCCAGAAAATCCCGGTACAGGAGGTCATGGGCGTCTTGCAGGGGAATCCAGGTGCGTTGCGGGGTTTCCAAAAGAGCAGGCCGCTTCAGGTTTTGCGTGTAGACATCCACCTTCACGGCCGGGAGCCATCCCTGCTGAAGGAGGGCCAGGTCCAGCGTCGTCCATGCCAGGGCCACCCAGAACCAGGGGGTGCGGGCCTGTTCGGGGGACCTGGGAGCGAACCGCAGGTAAAGCCAGCCGCTCCCAAAGGCGAGGAGGCCGAAGATCCCCACCGCGGGAGCCAGGGTCGCCCGTTGGGGATGATGGGGCAGACCCAGGGCCAGGGCCCACGCGGTGACGCCGGTACCCAACGCCGCGGCCACGGCCAGTCGGGTCCAGTACAGGGCGCGGCCCCGGGGCTTCCCGATGTGCCAGAGCCCGTCTCCGGCCAGGTAGGCCAGGGCCACGGTGGTGACCAGGTGCCAGCGGGTCGGTGCTTGGAAGGCGTTGAAGGTGGGAACATGCCGAAAGAGCCAGGGATACAGGGGTGTGAACCATCCCAGGGCGAACAGCGTAGCCACCAGCGCGGCGAGCACCCAAAAGCGATTGTGTCGAAAGCGGACGACCCCGGCCCACAAAGCCAGCAAAAGGGGCAGGACGCCGATGTACACCGCGTCTTCCCACGCTGCCCCATATCCCCACACGTTGCCCGTGGATGGGTGGCCGAACATCCGCGGATGCAGGAAGTTCAGAAAGTGCCAGGGCCAGAAGGAATACTGCAAGGCGAAAGCCTCCGGCAGTCCACGGGACCGTTGGGAAACCCAGGTGTACTGGGCCGTGGCCGCGAGTTGCCCTCCGGCCAGGAGCAGCGCCAGCAGGCCCGCGGCGAGCCCCGCGAGCCACGGCGCGCGTCGGCTCAAAGGGGAAGGCGTTGGCTTCGAGGCCCGGGGAGAGCGAGGCCGGGACGTGGGACCCAGTAGCCACCAGGCCCCGGTGAGGAGCAGGGTATACCAGGTGGTTTGCGCGTGTCCGGCCAGGAGTTGCAGGGCCAGGATGCATCCGGTCGTCAGGGTGTTCGAAAGGTTGGGTTGTGTTTTGAGACGGGTCGCGGCCCACAGGACCCAGGGGGTCCAGGCCATGGCCGTGTTCATGCTGGGGAAGATACCCGCGCGTGCCACGGAATACCCCGAGAACGCGAAGACCAGGCCGCTGAACCACGCGGCATGGCGGGGAAAGCCCTGTTCACGGGTGAACCGGGCCATCCCCCAGGCGGCCCAGAGCCAGTGGAGGACCATCACCCAGCCGTGGGCGTAGGCCAGGGCCTCCAGTCCCCCAAGCCATCCCGCCAGAAACAGGAGCCAGGTCGGGGGATACAGCACCGCGGTCTGGTAGTTGGCGAAGAGGGGCGTACCCAGGCCGCTGTAGAGGTTCCACCAGGGGAAACTCCCCTGACGCAGGAGGTTGAGGGCCAGCCATCGCCAGGGGATGAACTGGAAATAGGGCGTGCCCCAGAACAATGCGTACCCCGGTCGAAGCACAGGCCAGGCCAGAACCAGGGCCAGGGCCACGACGAGCCAAAAGGGACTACGGAGCCACGACTTCGTAAATCGCATACCCGCCTCGCCGGAAGCGCAGGTGGAGATAAGGGGCCGTACCGGGGTCCCAGGTCCCCAGGGCCCGTTCGGCCGGACCGTAGAACACGAAGCGGAAGCGCCAGGTTCGTAGCAGTTCCTGCCGCCAGGCATCGGACGTGCTCGCCTGGAAGAACCGGCGTACCCGGCGGGACCACGTGTCCGCATGGATGCTTTCCGGACCCAGACCGAGGGGTACCCGAACCGGTGCCCAGGCGGTGAGCGGGTTGCCGGTGGCATACGCGGCCAGAACCGCGTCTCCTGGGCGGGCCATCCGGGCCAGGGCCTGGAATGCGACGATTTCTTCCCGGGGACGAAAGACGGGGAGCGCGGGATGTTGCGCCCGCTGGAGGAGCGCCATCCCGAAGAGCAGGGGTGAAATCCCGGCCAGGGCCGGGAGCACAAGATGGGACCTGGCTCCCAGGGGCAGGAGCCGGGAAGGGGTCCGCGAGGTATCCAGCGCGGTTCCCACGAGCGCGCTCAGGGCCACCCAGAGGCCTTCCAGAAAGCGGCGTTGCAGGGGATGGGGGATATGGGCCAGAGTCAGCGTGGTCACCACCCACCATCCGGTGAAGAAGGCCAGAGTGGGCCGGGTGCGGCGCAGGTGCTGCCATCCCCACCACGCCCAGGGGAGCACCCAGAGGTAGGCCCAGGCCAGGGTCGGCCACGCCGGTGTGGGCAGCACGTTCTGGGCCATCCAGGCCTGAACGAAGGGGTCGGTGCGGGAGAGATAGGCCAGGTAGAAGAGCCAGGGCGTTGCAGCCAGCATCACGAGCAGGGGCCCGAGAAAGTGGGTTACCCTCTCGAGGCGGAAGCGGCTTTTTCCCCTCAGACCTTCTCGGAGAAGGTCCCACAGGAGCAGACCCCCGCTCAGCATGGTGAGAGAGACCAGTTGAAAGCCATGAACCCATCCCAAAAGCAGAGGAAGGGCCAAGAGGCTCTTCCAGGGGAGAGCGGTCTTCCCCTGCCGTACGTCGGGATACAGGCGAAGCAGCCGGGTCAGGAGCAGAAGGGACAGGGCACGGGCCAGGGCCAGATGGGGCAGCCCCCAGGGCATGAGGAACCCAAAGCCTTCTGGCGAGTACCAGGACAGCGGCAGGTGTTCAGGACGCCACAGCCAGGGGACCCATCCCAGACCCCCTCCCAGCAGGGCCATGAACCAGGCCGCCCAACGTCCTCGGCCCCGCGTGAACAAACCCAGGAACGCCCAGAGGGCCCAGGCCAGGAGGCCGCCCGCCACCAGACGGAAGAGGTGGAAGAGCACCACCAGGCGGGCATGCACGTCCGGCCCCCAGGCCAGTTTCCCCAGGAGGAGGTAAGGACCGAAAATCCAATATCCCCGTTGGGGCTCCACCGTGTAGGGTGAGGTAAAACGCCAGGCGCCATGGTACCCCAGAAGCATCTTGGCGATGTAGGAATTCCCGTCTTCCACAGCGAAAAGGAAGCCGGTGAAGACCCAGGCATCCCCCTGCTGGTGCCAGGCCACCACATATGGTCCGACCCACAGAAGACCCAGCAGAGTTGCCCAAAGCCACCAGGTTTTGTTCACAGGTCGTTCGCGCATGGTTCGTTCCGGGCCTATTTGCTCTCGCAGGGAATGCTACCATACTGTTCGCCGTGCGCTGTCTGCCGTTCGCCGTCTGCTGTCGGGTGCACTCAAAAGTTGCCGAAGTGGGAGAA
>WFVP01000305.1 GCA_015491595.1 Anaerolineales bacterium | reverse complement strand
AGATGGCCAGGGCCAGGAAGGGCAGGAGAGGAAGGAAGAAAAGCAACCCCAGCAGAGCCAGGACGATGTCCATGGCCCGTTTAATGAACCGGTTGATGGGACGCAACAACGGCGGGCGCACGGGAAGCGCCACGTACCAGGCGTCCTGCACGTATTCCAGGGGCACCTTGCCCGTCATTTGCTCGTACAGGACTACGGCCGGGAGAATCTCCACGCCCTGCTCCACGATGTCGAGCACCTGTTGCACCAAGCCGACGGGCATCAGGGGGGAAACGGAGGTCACCAGGGCGCTGATGCCGTGCTTCTGGATGACCTCGGACAACTGGGAAATAGAGCCCAACACGGGCAGGTCGTCCACGCGTTCGTCCTGCGTCCGGGCTTCTCCCTCGCGCGGCTCCAGGGCGAGGAATCCCACCACCTGGTATAGCTGGTGCCCATAGGTGCGCAGCGTGCGGGCCACCAGACGGGCCAGCGGGTCCAAGCCCAACACCAGCACCCGGTGGCGCAGGGGCGCCACGATTTGGAAGAACAGGAAATGGGCCACGGTGAAACCTACCAGGCACAGGGCAATCAGCACGAGGATGAAAAACCGCCCCTTGGGCAAAGGGGGCGGAAGATAGGGAATGGCCAGATAAAGGGCCGGGGCCAGGATGGCCACCAGGGCGGTGCGTCGCAGGAAAGCCCTCCGGTTGTTGAAGGAGCTGATGTCGTACAGGTCTAACATGAACCCCACGAAGAACCACACCGTCCAAAAGAGAAGAATCCACCGCCAGGTGAAGCCCGGTCGCCACAGGCGCGGCCCGAAACGAAGGGCCAGCCAAAGCATGAGCAGACCCACGCCCAACCCGGCATCCAGGACGACCAGCAGGCGCTGTCGGTCCTGGTAGGACAGAATGCTCCGACGCACGAAGGGGCTCATGGCTGTCCCTACTCCAAGACGGATTCCAACTGGCCGACGAAGACCTCGGCCAGGCGCAGGAGGTCGTATTGGGGCGCGGCCTGGCGCGCCCGCTCGCTCATTTGCGCCAGGGCCTGGGGCTGCCGGGCCATCTCCCGAATGGCCTCGGCAATCTGCCGCGGGTCCCGGGGATGCACCACGCGCCCGAAGTTGTGTTGGCGCACCAGCAGGGCGATGTCGCTGTCCTCCGGCACCGCGGCGAGGACGGGCTTCCCGGCCATGAGAATGGGATAGAGTTTGCTGGGGACCACCAGCCCGCTCAAGCCCGGCTTCATGGTCACGATGTGCACATCCGGCGCGGACAGGACGTAAGGGACCTGTTCGTAAGGGAAGTACGGCAGGAACCGTACATTGGACAGCCCCATCTCCCGGGCCTTCTGTTGCAGGCGCGGCTTGAGCGCGCCTTCTCCCACGAAGACCATGCCGATGTCCTTGTCGTCCTGCAACAGGGCCGCGGCTTCCAGCAGGGTGTCAAAGGCGCCCGCGAAACCCAGGTTCCCTGCGTGCACCACCACGAAGCGCCGGTCGCCTCGAATCTCGCGGATGACGGGATGGTCGGGGGAAGGAGGCGTCTTCAGGTCGAAGGGCACGGCTCCGTCCCGCACCACCACCACTTTCCCGGGGTCAATACCCTTCTCCAGGACCCGTCGCCGCATGTCCTCGCCCAACACGATAATCAACCGGGCCTGCCGCATGGCCCAGCGGTGCATCCGGTCCCACCCGCGAATCAGGGCGTTTTCCTGAACCACGCCCGCGGCCAGCAACATATCCGGATGGAAATCCCGAATGTTGTACACCATAGGCACCCGTAACACCTTGGCCAGGAGCGCGCCCACCGCGGGCGCCGGGGGCGGGTCTGTCATCACCAGCAGCAGGTCCGGTTTCGGTCGCAGGAACAGCGCCCGCAGGAAGGCGAACCCGAGGTAACTGAAGTAGTTAGCCGCCCGGGCAATCATCCGACCCCGATGGAAGGAGGTGGAACCCACCCGTTCCAGGGTGACGTTCCCCCAGCGCCACCGGCGGAACAGGTAGTAGGGAGGCTTCTCCCGCACGTTGTAGAAGGGCCGGCCGGCCAGGATGGTCACCCGAAAGCGGTCCGCCATGACCTTGGCCAGGACCGACACGATGCGAGCCGTGGGGCTCTCATCCGGGGGATAGCATTGTTCCAGAATGAGGACGTGCTTGAGGGTCATGCCGTTCTCCTTGCATCGGGGGTTCGAACTTCAAA
>WFVP01000304.1 GCA_015491595.1 Anaerolineales bacterium | reverse complement strand
GGTGGGAAGGGGGCCACGGCCCAGACGGTTCGGGGCCGCCAGGTTTCCCGCAGCACCTTGACCAAAGCCTGGGCCTCCGGGGCCTGGGGCTGTCCCAACAGGGCCACTTCCTGCATCGGTCCGATGGCCAGGTCCAGGGCACAGAGCCATTGGCCGAACCCTTGGGGGAACCGGGTGAGCACGGGCATCATGGCCCGGAGCAGAACCTCGGCCCTCCTGCCGGTATCGGGGTTCCCCGGTGTAGGCATAGCCCTGCAGCCAGAGGGTTACGGCCAACGCGTTGCCGGAAGGGGTGGCATGGTCCTCCAGCACCTTGGGCCGGACGATGGGGACCTCATGGCCCTCGGGGGTGTCCACCCATCCTCCTTCGGGGTCCCGGAAGCGGGTTTCGATGAGGCGAACCTGTTCCATGGCCGTCTGGAACCATTGGGGGTCCGGGTCCGCCCGATACAGGGCCAGCAGGGCCAGGCCCAGGGCCGCGTGGTCCTCCAGGTACGCCGGGGTCGGGGCTAACCGACCCCGATGCCAGGCGTGGAACCAGCGGTCCCCCTGGCGTAGATGTTCCAGCAAAAAGCGGGCCGTTCTCCGGGCCGCCTGGCGCCAGGTCTCATGGCGTAGGTAGAAGGCCGCTTCGGCAAAGGCCCACAGGGCCAGGGCGTTCCATCCCAAGAGGATTTTGTCATCGGCTTCCGGTTGGGGACGCTGCTGGCGGACAGCGAAGAGGCGTTGGCGCGCGTGTGCCAGGCGGGCTTCCACTTCTTCGGTGCTCAGGCCAAAGCGTTGCGCGAGGGTGCTGGCGCGATAGACCCGCCGCAGGATGTAGCGTCCCCCTTCCATTTGGGGTGGACCCGTCAGACCGTAGGCCATGAAGAATAGGTCCCGCTCCTCCGGAGAAAGGGCGGAGGCCACCTCCTCGGGCGTCCAGGTATACGTGGCTCCTTCTTCGCCTAACGTGTCCGCATCCAGGCTGCTGAAAAAGCCGCCCTCTGGGTGCTGCATCTCCCGCTGGAGAAAGGTCAGGGTCTCTTCCACGACCTGACGCAGGAAGGGGTGGCCGGTGATGAGGTAGCCGTAGAGGTATACGCGGGCCAACAGGGCGTTGTCGTACAGCATTTTCTCAAAGTGGGGGACCCACCAGGTGGCGTCCACGCTGTAACGGTGGAAGCCGCCCCCCAGGACGTCGTACATTCCTCCCTGGGCCATGGCCGAGAGGGTGTGCAAGGCCATGGGCAGGGCCGGTTCCGGCGCATCCTCTCGAGTGGCCTGGCGCAGGAGGAATTCCAGCACGGTGGCGGAGGGAAACTTGGGGGCGCGGCCCCACCCCCCGTGGCGTGTGTCGAAGCTCTGTTCCAGGGCCTGGACCGCCTCCCGCAGGGCTTCGGGATGCAAGGCGCCTTCCTGGGGCGTGAGAGGGACCCGAAGGCGTTCCTGCAGATGCTGGCGCAGCTGAGCCGCGGAGCGGCGAATCCCCTCCGGGTCTTCCTCCCAGGCCTGACGGACGGCTTCCAGAACCTGGCGGAAGGCGGGCAACCCATGCCGGGGCTCCGGGGGAAAGTAGGTGCCGCCGTAGAAGGGTTCCCCCTCAGGGGTGAGGAACACGCTTAGGGGCCAGCCGCCGTGCCCGGTCATGGCTATGACGGCCTGCATGTAGATGTGGTCGATGTCCGGATGCTCTTCCCGGTCCACCTTGATGGGCACGAAGTGCTCGTTGAGGATGCGGGCCACCTCGGGGTCGTCGAAGGATTCGTGGGCCATGACGTGACACCAGTGGCAGGCCGCGTAACCGATGCTGAGGAAGATGGGTTTGTTCTCCCGACGGGCCTTCTCCAGGGCTTCGGACCCCCATGGATACCAGTCCACGGGCTGGTGGGCGTGCTGGAGCAGGTAGGGAGACGTGCTGTGAATGAGCCGATTGGGCATGAGCGCCATCCCTTCCGAATTTTCAAGATTTTGGTGACAACATTCTACCACCGAACGCGGTTCCTTGTCGTCTGTTGGGGTGAACTTTCCCCGGGGGACGATAGGGGC
>WFVP01000303.1 GCA_015491595.1 Anaerolineales bacterium | reverse complement strand
TCGGAGATGTGTATAAGAGACAGCGCGAGGATTGTGCATGAGGGTCACCCGAGGGAAGGGCCAGCGGGGGGGCCGGAGGCTCAGGGAAGGCATCACCAGGCCGTCTTCTACCACCACGTCCCACCTTCGTCCCCGGACCTGGCGCCAGTCCAGACCCCAAAGACTGCCCAGGGCGGCAGTGAAGGCGCTGCGCCAGGGCCAAGCCACCACCTCCACGCGGTGCCCCCGGGCCCGGAGCCCCTGGATGATTTGGCGGTCGTAGAAGAACCCGCCGGTCTGGAGGTGCAGGTCCCCGTAGATGAGCCAGCCGATGCGCATGAGCCCTTACCCGTTGCGGCCATCTCGGTGGAGGTGGTACGCGGCCCAGGCCCCTTCGTTTTCCCACAGGCGCACGGTGAGGGCCTGCAGGGGCAGGTCGGCCAGGGCCTCGTCCAGCTGATGGGCCAGGAGGCGGGCGAAGTGTTCCAGGGAAGGGTTGAGGCCCTGAAATTCGGGGAGGTGGTTGAGGAGCCGGTTCGCGTACCGTTGCAGGACGCGGTCCACCGCGGCTTCCACCCGGACCAGGTCCACCAGATAGCCGTGTTCGTCCAGGTGGGTGCCGTGGAGTTCCACCTCCAGGGTGTAGTGGTGGGTATTGGGGAGGTTCTCTCGGCCCCAATCCCCGCCCACCAGGTAATGGTGGGCCAGAAAGCGGCGGCGCAGTCCCAGACGGTACATGGCGGTTTCCTCCATGGAAGCGGTTTTACGAGGTTCCTTCCAGGGGTTCCCACACCAAGTGGTCCCCCAGGTGGAATTCGGAAAGGCGCGAAGCGTGCAGTTCCAGCACATATTGAGCCGGGCGTCGGGGAACGGCTACGGTGCGCCAGGGACGGCCCAGGCGCACGTCCACCACCCGGTGTTGGGCGTCCACCCAGACCAGGGAGAGGGGGAAGCGCATGCCCCACATATGGATGGCCGTGCTCCATCGCCCGGGCCGGGCCCATTGGAATAGCAGGCCTTCCTCTGGGTCCAGGTGCGCGCGGAACATCAATCCGCGCAGACGGCACCATCCCGTGGCGCACAGGCGGACCCGCAAAGGACGGACCAGTGGGCGGCTCCGATTGAGGACGCGATACCAGGAGGCGGCCATGGGGTCGTTCCTCCCGAGGAGGGGTGCAGACAATGTACCACAAAATGCACCTTTCGGGCTCGGGTGCTCGAAGAACGGGGTTGGGGCGGATGCCCCGTTTTTCCTTGTTGCTTGGACGCCTTCCAACAGTTTGCTAACCGCGCGCTTATTTTGCGCTTATGCGGCTTCGCTATAAAGCGAAATGGGGTGGCATGGTGGGCGAGACATCCAACCCAACCCCGGAAGAAACCCTGGAAGCAAAAGGAGGTGGAGCCATGACCCTGCTGTACTATGACCCCATTCGGCGGATGCAGCGGCTGATGGAGGCTCTGTTTCCCGAGGAGTTCCGCGCCACGGATGTGCGGCAGACGGGCGTGGTCATTCCGTTGAACGTCTACGCCGAAGAGAACGCCTACGTCATCCAGGCCTGGATTCCGGGCCTGTCCGCCGAGGACGTGCGCATCGAAGTGGTGGGCGACACGGTGACCCTGGAGGGCGAGTTCAAGGCCCCGGACAAGGACAAGCAGATGCTGCTCCAGGAGATTCCCGTGGGTCATTTCAAGCGAGTGATTACCCTGCCCACCGAGCTGGAGGCCGACGAGGCCGAGGCCGAGTTGGTCAACGGCGTGCTCACCCTGCGCATCCCCAAGGCCAAGGCCTTGCGGCCGAAGGAAATCAAGGTGAAGGTGCGGAAGTAACCGCCTCTTGCCCAGCCACCGTCCCTGCCCTTTTCGGGGCAGGGACGTTTTTCTTGGGGGAGGGAGATGACAAAAATCATCCCGTTATGTGCGCAAACGCACACACACAATCGCAAGTTTTCCGTATCATGTTAAGCGCCAATCTGCGTCATTCAAAATTCGGCAGGAGGTGAAGGATGAAGCGCATCGCGTGGTTGGCGTTGTTCGTTGGGGTCACCCTACTCGCGTTGGCCGCATGTCAGCAGGCCACGCCGACGCCCATTGTGAAAGAGGTCGTCAAGACCGTGGAAGTGGTCAAGACGGTGGTGGTCACGGTGGAGCCTGAGGCTGCGGCCACCGAAGCGGCGCCGGCGGAAGAAGGCATCGTGCTGACGGAAGAAGAGTTCGAGAAGGCGAAGCAGATTTACTTTGACCGCTGTGCCGGCTGCCACGGCACGCTGCGCAAGGGTGCCACGGGTCCAGCCTTGGATCCGGAGAAGTTGAGCAAGATGGGCACCGATGTCATCGCGTCCATCATTTTCAACGGCACCCCGCGAGGTATGCCGGACTGGGGCAAGCAGGGCGTGCTGAGCCAGGAGGAGACCGTGCTCATGGCCAAGTTCCTCCAGTTGGAGCCGCCCGCGCCCCCGGAGATGTCCATGGAGCAGATGAAGGAGACGTGGGAAGTCATCGTGCCGCCGGAGCAGCGTCCCACGGAGCCGCAGCATGACCGCAACTGGCAGAACTTCTTCGTGGTCATCCTGCGGGATGCGGGTAAGGTGGCCATCATCGACGGTGACACCAAAGAGGTGGTGAACATCGTGGAGAGCGGCTACGCGACCCACATCGTCCGCATGTCCAAGAGCGGCCGCTACGTGTACACCATCGGTCGCGATGGCAAGGTGGGCCTCATCGACCTGTGGATGGAGACGCCCGACCTGGTGGCCAAGGTGAAGGTCTGCTACGACGCCCGCTCCGTGGACACCAGCAAGTACACGGGCTACGAGGACAAGTACGCCATCGTGGGTTGCTACTGGCCGCCGCACTTCGTCATCCTGGACGGTGCCACCCTGGAGCCCATCAAGGTGGTGAGCACCCGCAGCTACACCTATGACACCGAGGAGTACCACCCCGAGCCGCGCGTGGCCAGCATCGTGGCTTCCCATGCCCGCCCGCAGTGGGTGGTCAACGTGAAGGAGACCGGCCAGGTCTGGCTGGTGGACTACAGCGACCCCAACAACCCCACCATCAAGATGCTGGAGGCCGAGCGCTTCCTGCATGACGGCGGTTGGGCCATGGCCTGGAACGGCACCGAACGGGTCGGCCTCAGCCCCTACTTCCTCGTTGCGGCCAACATGCGCAACAAGATCGTGGTGGTGAACACCGAAGAGGAGAAGATCGAGGCCATCATCCCCGTGGGTACCAAGCCGCACCCCGGCCGTGGCGCCAACTGGGTGCATCCTGAGTACGGTCCCGTGTGGGCGACGGGTCACCTGGGCGACAACTTCCTCTCCCTCATCGGTGTGGACCCCGAGAACTACCCCGACAACGCATGGAAGGAGGTAGCCCGTATTGAACTGCCCGCCGCGGGTAACTTGTTCGTGAAGACCCATCCCAACAGCCCCTACCTGTTCGCCGACTTCACCTTGACCAACGACGAGAAGATGCAGCGCAGCATCTGCGCCATCAACAAGGAGACCCTCGAGGTCGAGAAGTGCTGGGAGGTCGCGGATTACGGTCGGGCGGTGCACTTCGAGTTCAACAAGGATGGCACCGAAGTGTGGGTGAGCGTCTGGGGTAAGATCGATGCGCCTGAAGGGCAACAGGGTGAGGTGGTGGTCTACGACGCCACGACCCTCGAGGAAATCGCCCGCATCCCCAACCTGCCCACGGCCACCGGCAAGTTCAATGTGTACAACACCATGAACGACATCTACTAAACCCACGGAACGGGGCCCCAAATTTGGGGCCCCGTTCCGTGGGTTTAGTAGATGTCGTTCATG
>WFVP01000302.1 GCA_015491595.1 Anaerolineales bacterium | reverse complement strand
GGTTTACGTCCTACGCGAAGGCCAAGACCTACCTGGAGGCACATCCTCCCGAGGGCGCTCAGAACCCCTTCCTCCTTCTGGATATGGAAGCCGCGGTGGCGCGCCTGGCCCACGCCCTGCGTCATGGGGAACCCATCGCCATCTACGGCGATTACGACGTGGACGGCGTCACCGCCACGGCCCTGCTCCTGCAAGTGCTGGAACCCCTGGGCGCGCAGGTGCGTCCTTACATCCCCAACCGTTTCGACGAGGGTTACGGCCTCAACGTGGAGGCCCTGCGCCACCTGCGGAACGCAGGGGTGCGGGTGGTGGTCTCGGTGGACTGCGGCATCCGGGCGCTGGAAGAGGCGGAAGAAGCCCGCCGTTTGGGCCTGGACCTCATCATCACCGACCATCACCATCCCGGTTCGGAGCTTCCCCGGGCCCGGGCGGTCATCAACCCCAAACGTGAGGGAGACCCTTACCCGGAGAAACAACTCACCGGCGTGGGTGTGGCTTACAAGCTGGCCCAGGCCCTGCTCCACCGGATGGCCCCGGCCCAACAGCGCCTCCTCCGCAAGGTGCTGGACCTGGTGGCTCTGGGCACGGTCGCGGACGTGGCACCCCTCACGGGGGAAAACCGGTACCTGGTACGCCACGGTCTCCATGCCCTGCGGCATCCCCATCGCCAGGGCCTGTTCGCGCTCATGGGTGTGGCCGGGATTCGCCCCGACCGCCTCTCCGCTACGGATATTGCCTTCATTCTGGCCCCCCGCCTGAACGCTGCAGGACGCCTGGACACGGCTTACGACGCCCTGCACCTCCTGCTCACCCAGGATGTGTGGGAAGCTGGTCGCCTGGCCCAGCAGCTGGACATCCACAACCGCCGTCGCCAACAGCTCACCGAGCGCATCCTGGCCCAGGCCGAAGCCATGGCCGTGCCCGACCCAGAACGGGTTCCCTGGCTCCTCTTTGCCGCGCACGAAGACTTCCACAGCGGCGTCATCGGACTGGCCGCGGCCCGTTTGCTGGAACGCTACTACCGCCCCGTGGTCCTGGTTCAGAAGGGTCCGGAGTGGAGCCGGGGCTCCTGCCGGAGCATCCCCGAGTTCCACATTACCCACGCCCTGGAGCGCTGTGCCCATCTGCTGGCCCATTACGGTGGCCACTCGGTGGCCGCGGGTTTCACCATTCGCACCGAGCACCTTCCCGAACTGGTAGCCTGTCTGGAGGCCCAGGCCCGGGAACAGCTGGCGGACCTCCCGGACCTGCGCCCCGAACTGGACGTGGACGCGGCCATCACCCTGGCGGACATCAACCTGGAACTCATGCACCAGCTGCGCTGGTTGGAGCCCACGGGCACGGGGAACCCGCCGGCCACCTTCGTGGTTCGTCACGCCCGGGTGCGCTCCGTGCAGCCACTGGGCCAGGACGGCAAACACCTGCGCCTGGTTCTGGATGACGGAACCGCGGTACGGGACGCCCTGGCCTTTCGTCAGGGGGAATGGCGGGACCATCTACCATCGGTACTGGACGTGGTGGGCCGGGTTCTCTTCGATGCCTACAACGGATTTTATCGGGTACAATTTCAAATAATCGACTGGCAGCCCGCGGTTTGACCCCAAGAAAGGCACACCCAACGGGCTGGCCGCCGCTCGAAGCCGAGAACAGGGAGGAGGGGTAAGGATGCCAGCCATGCTCGCGGCCTGTGCAGAAGCCCATCCCAACATCGCGTTGATCAAGTACTGGGGGAACCGGGACCACCGCATCAACCTGCCGGCCAACAGTTCCATTTCCTTCAACCTGGACGGTCTGGTCACCCGCACCCTGGTGGTCTTCGACCCCCATCTCAACCAGGACCGTCTGGTCATCAACGGACGGGAACGGTACCGGGAGCCCCTGAAGCGGGTCCAGCGCATCCTGGCCTGGGTGCGGGAACACAGCGGCAAGTATCTCTACGCGCATGTCATCAGCGTGAACAACTTCCCCATGGAGGCGGGCATTGCGTCGTCCGCTTCCGCCTTCGCCGCGCTGGCCCTGGCCGCGACCAAAGCCGCTGGCATGCACCTGGACGAGCGGGCCCTCTCCCGCCTGGCCCGTCTGGGCTCCGGCTCTGCGTGCCGCTCCGTCCCCGACGGCTTTGTGGAGTGGCGGGCGGGCGTGCGGGATGAAGACTCCTACGCCTTCACGTTGTTCCCCCCCGAATATTGGGACCTGTGGGATTGTATCGCCGTGGTGAGCGCGGCATCCAAGCCGTATAGTTCCAAGGAAGGCCATCGCTTCGCGGAGACCAGCCCCATCCAGTGGGCCCGGGTGACCGACGCGCCCCGTCGCCTGGAATGGTGCCGCCAGGCCCTCAAGAACCGGGACTTCCAGGCCCTGGCCGAAGTGGTGGAGTTGGACGCTCACCTCCTCCACGCGGTCATGCAAACCTCGACCCCCTCCCTGCTTTACTGGGAACCGGCCACCGTGGCCCTGATGCATCAGGTGCGGGAGTGGCGCAAGCAGGGCTGGAACGTGGCCTACACCCTGGACGCCGGCCCCAACGTCCACATCCTGTGCACGTCCGACTTCGCCATGCGGGTGGAACAGGAGCTGCAGGCACGGCCGGACGTCCAGCAGGTACTCACCGCCCGCCCCGGAAAAGGGGCCCGGCTGGTTCCCCTGGACCTGTGCCGGGACCTCTTCCGTCAGGGGAACCTGCCCTTACCCACCGATTTGCTGTAGACCGATTCACGGAACAGGAAGGAAAGCCATGGAGTGGTCGCTGGTCCTCTCGGCCGTCTTCATTTTCCTGCTGCGCATGGCCGACGTGACCCTGGGGACGCTACGCACCCTGGTCATCTTTCGCGGTTATCGGTTGCTCTCCTGGTTCATGAGCTTCGGCCAGTCCCTCATCTTCGTCATCGCGGTGCGGCAGGTCATCGTCAGCGCGCAGAGCTGGATGGAAATCTTGGCCTATGCCGCGGGGTACGCCACAGGGACGGTGCTGGGTATCTGGCTGGAAGGACGACTGGCTCTTGGATACAGCTACGTGCGCATTGTGAGTCCCCACAAGGCCACGCGTCTGGCCGAAGCTTTGCGTTCTGAAGGCTTCGCGGTCACGGAGATTTCCGGCAGAGGCTTACAGGGAACCGTGGGCGTGTTGGAATGTGCCGTACCCCGACGTCAGGTCAACGACGTCCTCAACATCGCCAAGGAGATTGACCCCAAGGCCTTCATCACCGTGGAGGAAATCCGTCCGCCCATGCGAGGTCACTTTCGGGCCTGAAGGGCGACCTCCGCGGGCTCCGGCGCCTCCTTCCACGTACGCACCGCCTTGTCAATGAACAGAATGCCGTTCAGATGGTCGATTTCGTGTTGAAAAATCCGGGCCAGCCAGCCGTGGGCCCGGATGGTGATGGGATGGCCAAAGCGGTCCTGCCCCTTGACGATGATGGAACGAGCGCGCACCACTTCGCCGAACACGCCGGGAATGGACAGGCACCCTTCGGTGCCGATTTCCGTCTCCGGGGAAACGTACACCAGTTTCGGATTCACCAGCGCATAACGTTCCGGGGGAACCCCTTCCTCATGGGCGTACTCCACCACCAGCACCCGCCACGGCACGTTCACCTGAGGCGCCGCCAGCCCCACACCGGAAGCCCAACGCAAGGTGTCGAACATGTCGTCAATCAACTTCTGCAACGCCGGACCGAAATCCGTCACTTCCCGCGCCTTCTTCCGCAGAATGGGGTGCGGGTGCAAAACAATTTCGCGAACCGCCATGATCCCTCTCTCCTTGGCTTAAAGCGTTCGCTTTTGAGTATACGAACGCGAGATGACGGACTCAAGAGGGAAGGCCCGGAAGCGCTCTCCCATCCCCGACCGCGCCAAACCCATGCATCCCGGCCGCGCAAAACCTGCTACAATTTGCGTAGCAGAGTTATCCACCGCACAGGAGGTGTGTCATGAAAGTGAACGAGGGCTTGTGGGACCGCATCGTGCGGGTCATCCTGGGCATTGTCCTGGGCTACTTCGGGTTCTTCAGCATGGGCGGCACCGGAGGCCTCATCCTGGGCATCGTGGGCCTGATTCTCCTGGTCACAGGCATCGTGGGCTTCTGCCCCGCCTACCGGTTGCTGGGCATCAGCACCCACAAAGAATCTTCGTAAGCCCGAGGAAAACGGCCTGTCCGCACAGCTACCCCGGGTCTGGGGAGAAACGGGTGGGGGCGGCTCCGCCGCCCTCACCATTGTCTTTTCAAAAAAGCCTCGGCCCTCGCCCAAAAAGGGCGGGAATTTCGAAAAAATCCGACCCTACTTTCTCT
>WFVP01000301.1 GCA_015491595.1 Anaerolineales bacterium | reverse complement strand
GCCTGCTGGACGAACCCCGACCGTACCGGGGGACCTTCGACCTGTACGAAACCTCCCCCACGCCCTCGTCCCCCGTCTCCCGCTCCTCCTACACATTCCCGAACTGAACGCTCCCCACCCTCGCCTTGACACCTTTGCACCTTTCCAGTATGCTTTGAAATGCATTTTGAAAGCGATTTCGGAAAGGTTGCATGGGTGTAACCATCCACGACGTGGCGAAACGGGCCGGGGTCTCCCCCGCGACGGTATCCCGGGTGCTCAACGACCGGCCGGGCATCCGGGCGGAGACACGGGAGCGGGTACTCAAGGCCGCGCGTGAACTGGGGTACATCCCGGACTTCTCGGCCCGCTCCCTGGCCACCAAGCGCACCCACACCTTGGGCTTTCTCGTGCACGCCCGGCACTCCCTTTCCTCCCACTCCTTTTACGGACAGGTGCTTGCGGCCGCGGAGAAGGAAGCCCGACAACACGGGTACCATCTCTTGTTCAGCACTGTCCACGACGAAGCCCCCTTGATGCTGGAAGAGCAACGAGTGGAGGGCCTCATCCTGGCGGGGTGCGACATTCCCCGGGCCCTTATCCTGCATCTCAAGCACAGCGGCGTACCCTTCGTGCTGGTGGACAACCATCTCCCCGGCGTCAACAGCATCGTCATCGACAACGAAGGGGGCGCTTACGAGGCCGTCTCCCACCTCATTCGACTGGGCCATCGGGAAATTGGCTTCCTGTGCGAGTGGATGGAGGACCTGAGCTTCGCCGAACGCTTCGCCGGGTACAAACGGGCCCTGCAGGACCACGGCCTTCCGTACCGTCCAGAGCTGGTGGCCGAGGGAGAGCCCCGGACGCCGGGAAGCGGATACATCGCGGCCCAGCGCCTGCTCCAAAAGGCCCGTCCCAGTGCGGTCTTCGTGGCCAACGACCTCACCGCGGTGGAGGCCATGCGGGCCTTTCGGGAGGCCGGCCTGGATATCCCCAAAGACATCGCGGTGGTGGGCTTCGACGACGGCGACCTGGCGCCGGTGGCCTACCCGCCCCTCACCACCGTGCGGGTCTTCCGGGACGCCTTGGGGATTCAGGCCGTGCGTCGGCTTCTGTACATCATCGAACATCCCAGCACGCCGCCGTTACAAATTCGCGTGTTCACCAAACTCATCATCCGGGAATCCTGTGGTACACCGCTGCACGCGCAACTACCCCCAATGCCCGCCGACGCGGGCGCATGACGACCAACCGTCCGTCCGTTCAAAACATTCCGTAAAGGAGGTCCGTGATGAAACGCTCCCTCTGGCTTCTGCTGGTGGTGGTTCTGCTGGGCGTGCTGGCGGCCTGTCAGCCGGCCACGCCCCAAGTGGTCAAGGAGACCGTGGTGGTCACCAAAGAGGTGGAAAAGGTGGTCACCCAGGAGGTGGTGGTCACCAAGGAAGTGGAGAAGCCCGGTAAGCGCACCCTGGTGATTGCCTCCCGCCTCTTCTCCCCGCCCCGGGAGCAAGAGTTCTTCATCAACGAAATCCTGAAGCCCTGGGAGGAAGAGAACAACGTCACCGTGGTCTTCCAAATCATTGACGACAAGACCCTGCTGGAACGGGCCCAGGTGCAACAGCAGACCGGCCACGTGACCACGGACCTGGTCATCGTGTTCAACGCCTGGATGCCCACCTGGATCGAGAAGGGCTGGGTGGAAGACCTGAGCGACGTGGTGGCCCAGTGGGGTGACCGCACGTTCATGGAGGCCTTCAACCAGGACATGGTCAAGGACGGCAAGCAGTACTTCCTGCCCATGGCGGCCGACGTGTACCTGCTCCTGGCCAACAACAAGGCCCTGGACTACCTGCCTGAAGGCGCCGACATCGACGCGCTCACCTGGGAGCAGTATGCCCAGTGGGCCGTCAACATCGCCCAGGGTGAGGGCGAAGGCAAGTTGTGCGTGAACGGCGTTCCCGGCAAGTTCTGGATTTACCAGTTCGGCGGTACCGCTCTTTCCTACGGCGCGGGCTTCCCTGATGCTAACTCCCCTGAGGCCATGCAGGCCTGGAAGGTGTGGGAGACCATCGGCAAGGGCAACGGCTTCGTGCCCACGGTGCTCAACATTGACAACTGCGTGGACCCCATGCAGCGGGAGGAAACCTGGCTGGTAGTGACCCACCAGGCCCGGGTGGGGCAGGTGTATAGCGCGGCGGAGACCCAGTTCACCATCGGTCCCGCCCCGGCGGGCCCCGCGGGCATCGGCACCATCGCGGGCGCCAGCGGCATCGCCATCATGAAGGGGTCGCCCAACAAGGACCTGGCCATCAAACTGCTGGAATACCTGACCCGGCCGGAAACCATGGTGAAAATCGCCAAGGGTACCGGCGGCTTCATCCCGCCCGTCAAAGAAGCCCTGGACTACCTGGGCCAGGACCCCACGGATGAAATCATCCGCAAGGCCCTGCTGGTGCTGGAGAAGGCCGTGGTCTCCGGCGTGCCTGCGGGCGACTACGAGGACTGGGGCGCGGTCAAGAAGTGCTTCGACGACGCCCTGGCCGACACCCTCGTGGCCGGCCTGGACATGACCCAGGAACGGGCCGACCAGGTGCAGGCCTGCGTGGACGCCCTCAAGAAGTAGCCGGTTGTAGGGGCAGGGGCCAAAGGCGGTCCCTGCCCCTTTCCTCATTTCCTCGCTTTCGCGTCGCCTTTCCCTGGCCCGTATCCGTCCTGCCGGACGACAATGGGTGGTGACCCGGTCCTCCACGGTCCTTCGGACGCTTTCAGGAAGGCAGAACATGATAGGTACGAAACGCGCTCGTTGGTTCTCCCCTACCCTCACCCCCTACCTCCTGGTCCTGCCCGTGCTCCTGTACTACGCGGCCTTCTGGCTGCAACCCGTGGTCACCGTGGTAATTCAAAGTTTTCGGGATCCCGTCACGGGCGCTTTCACCCTGAACAACTTCGCCCTGGTGTTGCAGGACAAAGACTTCTGGCCCGCCTTCTGGAACACCTTCATCATCGTGAGTATTTCCGTGGCCCTGGAATTCGTGGTTGCCCTGGCCCTCTCCCTGCTCATCTACCGGCGTTTTTGGGGCTCGGGCATCTTCTTCTTTCTCATGCTCATCCCCATGGCCCTCCCCCCGGTCGCGACCGGCGCCATCTGGAAAACCGGTCTCACGGCCCACGGCTGGCTGAACAGCCTGCTCATCCACCTGGGGGTGCTGGCGGAAGGCAAGAAAATCTACTGGCTGGGCACACCCCGCACCCCCAAGTGGCAACTGCTGACCCTTATCATCCTGGTGGACGCCTGGACGGTGATTCCCTCGGTGATGGTCATTCTGGTCGCCGGATTGCAAAACCTGCCCCGAGAGGTCATCGAGGCCGGCTACGTCTTCGGAGGCACCTACTGGCGGGTGCTGCGGGACATCATCCTCCCCATGCTGCGCCCCACCATTCAAACCGCGGTGGTGCTGCGGTTGATTTCCGCCATCCAAATCTGGCTCATCATCGTGCTGCTCTTCGGCTTCAGTCGGGTTCCGGTGTTGGTGGAACGCATCGTGTACTACCACGAAGAAGTGCGCGGGCTGGACATCGCGCCCGCCATGACCACGGGATACACGGTCATCGTGGCCTTCATCGTCTCGGCCGCGGCCCTGCTGTACCTCTACCTCTCGGGAGCCTTTGAACGGGAGAAGGCGTCATGATGGACCCGAAAACCCGGCACCGCTTGCGTAAGGTGGCCCGCCAGACGTTACTCTACCTGGTGGTCATCACCATCACCCTGGTCATCATGACGCCGGTGTACTTCATCACGGTGCTTTCTTTCCTGACCACCCGGGAGGCTTACGAGTATCCTCTGCCCCTTTACCCCACCTTCACCATCCGCATGAAAATGGAGCGGGGCAAACGGGGATACTTGCTCAGCGTCTGGGACCGCAACGAACAGGCCTATGTCTCGGTCCTGGACACTGACGACGTGGACAAGATGCGGGTGTACATGGAAACTTACCTGGGCCTGAAGCCCACCAACGAACAGGTGGCCGCGGTCATGCGGCAGGTGGACGAGACGGGCGGCCAGCCGGTGTACTTCGCCTGGCGGCGCCACATTCTCTCGAATTACGCAACCTTCTTCCGGGTGACCCGGGACGCAGTCCCGGCCCTCATTCGAAGCCTGCAAATCGCGGCCCTGACCATCGCCATCTCCCTGAGCATCGGCGGAGCCGCCGGTTACGCCTTCGCGCGCTACCGCTTCTACGGCAAGAACGCGCTCAAGTTCAGTGTGCTCTTCGTGCGCATGTTCCCGGGGGTGGCCATCGCCATCCCCATGGTCATCATCCTGGCCCGCATCGGGCTGTACGACCGGCCCGCGGGCCTTTCCCTGCTGTACTCCGTGGGCGTCATCGGCATGACGGTGTGGATTACGGCCAGCATTTTCATGGCCAT
>WFVP01000300.1 GCA_015491595.1 Anaerolineales bacterium | reverse complement strand
TTCATGGCCCACGCTCCCTTACCCTGTAAGAAGACTTAGGGGCCAGGGAAAGAAGGCTAAACACCCTTCTTCGAAACAACCCATGGGGCCATCCTCCCAAAACACCGGAACCAACGTCCTTGGAGTCTCCGGGTTTCACCACCGTTGGCCCAGGGCCAAGGAAGGTGGAGCATCAACCCACTGCGCACTCGTCTGATCTCCTCCCAAGGGTGTATCCCCCTCCCCTCTGCCATTGCGGATTTACCAGACCTTCCTTAACTCCGGCAGCGATCTACCCAACAGTTTTTCCAGCTCTTGCAAATCAGCCTCAAAGATGGGACGTAAGTATTCAATGGCTCGCGGATCCATGGGGGGCTTGGGGGATAGAAGTATCCGACGCACAGTGGATTTCCAGGTCTTGGGCAACGGCAGCACCGCAACGGGAATTCGGCGGCGAAGGTCGAGGATGAGGCGACTGACCCGACCTCTGGGAACACCCCCTGGATTCTCAACGGACAGATTTACGTTCATCATGGGCTCTTCATCAATCCCCAAAAACCGGGCAACGTCCTTGAGCAAACCGTACGGATTCTTTTTGAGGTCCTCAAACATCAGAATCAATACACGCTCTCTGCCGAAAACTTCCAAGTACTTCCGAATCGGTTCGGCATATGTGGTGCAATAACGCGAAGCAAAGGGGCTCTTCCTCACCGCCTCAAAAAACGGCAAGGTCTCCCGGCCTCCCCTGACAAGCATCAGGTAAGCCGAATAGGCCCGCTCCACAGGGTCTCGCAGAATGATTATGATTTTTGCTTCTGGAATCACCTTTTTAATACGCTCAGGTACATATCGCCAGTGGGTAAAGTAAGATGTACTCGCCTCACCACGCGCCTTGTAATTCTGGGCTTTAGCAAAAAGGGCGAGATAGGCGGCTTTGGTGCGCACCACATTGTGGATACCGGGATCCGCCAAATCATGGGAAAAATAGCGTGGCTCTTTCAAGGAGGGAATGAAGACGTCAGGATGCTGTCGAAGCCATGAGGCAAGGGATGTCGTCCCGGCTTTGGCCACACCGACGATGAAGAAATTCGGCCATATTTCGACTTCCGCCACAACACCACCTCCCATATGCCATACGGTGTCATGCCAGTCCTATACCTCTCGTTTAGAGTATAACGCCCTTCGATAAGGCGCAATTTCATCCCCCTTCCCCAGCTCGCATACCCATTTTCTTCCGAATTCAAGAAAGTTGTGCCCAACCCGTATCGTTCCGGATACACAAGAGGTTGGTCTAAGTTTTGCCGAGAGGACGAAGGTGGGTTGCAGTGAGCAGAGCATCTTCTTCTCCTAACTCCCATCGCACCCGAAGCCGCCCATCCGGCGTGAGTCCCAGAAGCTGACCCCGCCGGGTTTGGTCACCCACCATCACCAGGACCTGCTGTTCACGGTAGGCCAATCGCGCCTCCCATCTTTCCCACAACGTTCTCCTCCCCACCCGTATGCGCCAGTGAAACAGAGCCCGCCATATCCGAACCAATAAACGAGCACGAGGGACGGGTTTCTTCCAATGCATTTCCAGCGCGGTAGCCGGAAAATCCACCTGGTCGGAAGGGGGAAGGGCTTCGGTTTTGACGTTGAGCCCGATGCCTACAATGGCGTAGGCAGGGACGGGTCCCTGTTCCCAGGAGGTCTCAATCAAGATACCCGCGGCTTTACGCCCTGCTAAGAGGATATCGTTGGGCCACTTAATGCTCGGGTGCAAGCCCTCTTCCTCCAAGACCTGACACACGGCCAGGGCCGCCATGCCCGCCAAATGGCCCAGAAACGGCCCTTCCTGTTCCCGCGGGCGCACGATGACGGAAAAGGTCAGAGAACCCCCGGGTTTCGACCACCAGGCACGGCCCTCCCGACCCCGACCTCGGGTCTGGGCTTCGGCCACGACCAGGCATCCCTCCCAGGCCCCTGCCTCGGCCCAGGCCCGGGCCACGTCCTGCGTGGAGGACACCTCACGAAAGTACCGCCACGCCGGTATGGGCACGCCTTTCCAGGGCGCGCGCCAGGAGGCAGGGGGAGGGTCACCCGGCGGCACGGACATGGTCATCCCTTAACCGGCATGTCCCCTTCCCACAAGAGGGCCCGGGCAGGCGCGCCTTCCGCCCCCCGCAACGCCAGGGGGAAACAGGTCAGGGTGTACTTTCCCGGTGGTACGTGGTCCAAACGTATCCCTTCCAGAATCACCACGCCGGCTTCCATCAGGATACGATGAGTGGGCGCGGGGTCATCATAAGGGGCGATGGAGAGGTAATCGATGCCCACCAGACGCACACCCCGTTCCACCAGCCAGCGCGCGGCGTCAGGCGTGACGGCCGCGTAATCGGTGTGGAAGCGGGTATCCCCCTGGGCCCACCAGCGGGAGTTCCGGGTGCGGAACAGCACTCGCTGGGCCTGGGGAGGCCAATCCAGCGCCGAAAGCACGGCGGAGGTGATATGCTCCGCCTCCTCCGGAACGGCCAGCACCCACGCCGGGCCAAAGAAGACCTCCAGGGGAAGTCGGTCCGTGGTCACGCCGTTGTTGAGGAAATGGTCCGGCGCGTCGATGTGGGTCCCGATATGCACCGTGCCCGCCAACCGAGAGACGTTGGCCGTCGCGCCCTCGTCCATGCGGGCGATGCGCTCCAGAACGATGGGCGGGTCCCCGGGCCAGACGGGCAGTTCCGGGGACAGGGGCAGCGAAATATCGTAGACCATGCCTCGACTCCCATAGTGGGGAATAGGGCCTCATCACAAGGCCCAGGCCAGCAAAAAGCCCAGGATGGCCAGGAAGACACCACAGTGCAGGAAAAGGTTTACCCGGGCCAGGGGCTCCAACCCGGGAATCCATTGCACCGCCAGGTTCATCGCCACCAACACCAGACCCACCATGGGTAGCAGGCCCTTGCGGCGGGCCAAGTACTCACCCACGTGGTCCAGAAACTGGTTGAAGGTCTCACGCCACCAATGTTCCAGGCGCTCCAACCGTACCCTCCTGCCCGTCCAGGCGATAGGGGGCAAAACGGGCCAAGACCCGGCCGGGAAGTCGCCCCTTGATATACACCCCGTCCCGCCGGTGCTCGATGAGTTCGATATGGCCGGCCTCATGAAATACGGACAGCAGATAGCCTTCGGAATACGGGAGCAACACCTCCACGGGGGTGTACGTGGCGAACAACTGACCGCTGACCACCTCCAACAGGCGTTCCAGACCAATACCCTTCAAGGCCGAAATGGCCACCGCGTGGTCGTGGTCCTTGAGGGCATCCAGCAGCGCCTCCGGGTTGGGCAGGCGGTCGATTTTGTTGAACACGTAGACCATGGGGATGTGGTCCGCGTGGATTTCCTTCAGGGTTTCCAGCACGGCCACGGCCTGTTCCGCGGCGTTGGGGTGGGAGATGTCGATGACGTGCAGGAGCAGGTCGGACTCGGCGATTTCCTCCAGGGTGGCCCGGAAGGCCGCCACCAGGGTGGTGGGCAGCTTCTGGATGAAGCCCACGGTATCGGTGAAGAGGGCCACGTGTCCGCCGGGGAGTTCCACCCGACGGGTAGTGGGGTCCAGGGTGGCGAAGAGCTGGTCGGCCACATAGACGTCGGCCTGGGCCAGCCGGTTGAGCAAGGTGGATTTCCCCGCGTTGGTGTACCCCACCAGGGAAACCACAGGCAACCGGTGCTTCCGGCGCCGGGCGCGATAACGGGCCCGATGGGCGCGCACTTCCTCCAGTTCCTTCTTGAGCTGGGCAATGCGCCGCTTGATGGCCCGGCGGTCCATCTCCAGCTGCTTCTCACCCGGACCCCGCAGACCCACACCCTTGCCCGCGCGGCCACCGCCGCCGCCGGCCTGACGGGCCAGGTGGGTCCACGCTCGGGTCAGGCGAGGGAGGCGGTACTCGTGCTGGGCCAGTTCCACCTGTAAGGCCCCTTCCCGCGTGTGGGCATGTTGGGCGAAGATGTCCAGGATGAGGACCGTACGGTCCAGGACCTTCACGTTCTCGCCGAAGAACTTCTCCAGCTCCCGCTGATGCCGCGGGCTGAGTTCGTCGTCAAAAATCACCACATTGGCCTTGGTCTCCTTCAGAAGGGACCGGATTTCCTTGAGTTTGCCCTGGCCGACATAGGTCTTGGGATTGGGGTGATGAAGCTTCTGGGTCACCCGGCCCACTACTTCCAGACCCGCAGTCTCCGCCAGCCGTTCCAGCTCGTCCAGGGAGTCCTGCAACGAGAGGAGGGAAGGCCGGTTGCGCAACTCCACCCCCACGAGAATGGCCCTGTCGGTGTCAGGGCGGGTGGGCAAAGGTCGGCCCTTCCCCCGCGGTCGGGCCTCTTCCTCCTCCTCTTCCAGGAGGACTTCCGGGGGAACCCGCTCCACCCCTTCCTCGTCCACGACGATGACCCGAGGAGGCGCCTCCTCAGAAGCCGCCTCGGGTTCCACAGGGGCTTCCCTTTCCTGCGGCTCGGTCACGGGAATCTCTTCCCTGCGTTCCATAGCACCTCCATGGCACCTGATGTTCAACGACCGTTCATGCGTCGCCACCATCGGAGCATGCGCTCCATGGCTTCCTCAATCACCTCCGTGGCCGTACCCAGGGAGATGCGCACATAACCCTCACCGTGAGGGCCGAAGACCACGCCCGGGGTCACACTCACCCCGGCTTCCTCCAACAGGCGCTGGGTGTAGGTCATGCTGTCCCAGCCCTCCGGCAGGCGGGCCCAAATGTACATCCCGGCCACCGGCGTGGTGGCCGCCAGCCCCAGGTCGTCCAGGTAGGCCAGGATGATGTCACGGCGCTGACGATAGACCGCGTTCCGCTCTTCCATCCACGCGTCCATGCGGGCATCGGTGAGGGCCACCGCGCCGGCTTCCATCATGGGACGGAAGTGAGAGGAATCCACCTGGCTTTTGTAACGATGCAGGGCCTCCAGGACTTCGGGATTCCCCACCGCGGCACCCAGGCGCCATCCGGCCATGTTCGCCCGCTTGGACAGGCTGTTGAACTCCACCGCGACCTCTTTGCTTCCCGGCACCTGTAGGATGCTGGGCGGCCGCACACCCGGCTCCAGCACCACGTCCACGTAGGGCGCATCGTGGGCCACAAGTATATTGTAGCGTCGCGCGAAATCCACGGCGCGGGCCAATTCCTCCAGGGTCACCGTAGCCCCGGTGGGGTTGTTGGGATAGTTCAACCACAAAATACGGGCGCGACGGGCCACTTCTTCGGGCACCGCGTCCAAATCGGGGAAGAACCCTCGCTCCTCCTTGAGGGGCAGATACACCAGCTCGGCACCAGCCACACGCGCGGCCCCCTGGTAGGTGAGATAGCCCGGGTCCGGCACCAGCACCACGTCCCCCGGGTCCACCAGGGCCTGTACCAGGTGAAAGATACCCTCTTTGGAACCGATGAGGCCCAGCACCTCAGTCATGGGGTCCAAGGACACACCAAAGCGCTCTTGGTAATAGCGCGCCCAGGCCTCCCGGTATTCGGGCAGGCCACCATAGGGTGAATAGGCGTGGACGTGGGGGTCCTGAACACGACGCCTTAAGGTTTCGATGACGAACGGGGGAGGGGGGCCGTCGGGAGCGCCCATATCCATACGCAAGACCCGCCATCCCTGCGCTTCCAGCGCGCGAATCTTCGCCCCCACCTGGGCGAAGTAGTAGGGACGCAACGAAGCGATACGCCTTGCCACCTTCATCGTGCCTCACTCCATGCGGGAAGATGTATGGGTTTTCAGGTTCTGCTCGGGCAGGAGGGGAAGGCGCAGGAAGAAGGTCGCCCCGGGGCAGCGTTGCTCGTCGTAACCGGGGGACTCCACCCAGATATGGCCTCCGTGGGCCTCCACCACGCCCTTGACGATGGCCAGACCCAACCCCGCGCCGCCTCCTTTGAAGCGGGTCCGGGGGCTGGAATGGTTGTCAGGCTCGCCCAGGCGCACGAATCGCCCGAAGATGTCCTGCTGGGCCTCGGGGGGAATGCCGATGCCCGTGTCCTGGAACTGGAGCTCCACCTGACCCTCTTCCTCCAGCACCCGCATCCGCAGGGTAATACGGCCGCCGTCGGGGGTGAACTTGACCGCATTGTCCAGCAGGTGGGCGAAGGCCTTGGCCAGGTACTCG
Organism: Anaerolineales bacterium; assembly: GCA_015491595.1. Taxonomy (GTDB): domain Bacteria; phylum Chloroflexota; class Anaerolineae; order Anaerolineales; family DRMV01; genus S139-71. The sequence goes on along the minus strand of WFVP01000300.1, from coordinate 3,738 downwards.
GGGTCGCCCATCACCGCCGCCCGGGGGAGGGGTGTGGGGTCCAGCACCAACTGGATGTTGCGCTCCTGGGTGAGGGGCACGTAATCCTCCAACACGTCTTCCAACAGGCGATGCAGCCAGAGGGGTTGCGGGTCCTGGGCCACCTGACCGCTTTCCACGTAGGCCAGGTCCAACACCGTCTCCACCAGAGCCCGCAGGCGCAACATCCCCTGCTCCATCCCGCCAATGACCTTCTCCAGCTCCGACGCCGGCACCGCATCCTGTTCTTCCACCAGGGCCCGCAGCATTTGCAAATAACCGTCCACCACCGTCAGGGGCGTGCGCAACTCGTGGCCCACCACGGTGACGAAGTTGGATTTGAGGCGCTCCAACTTCTCCACCCGGTGCTGCCGCGCCTCCAGTTCCCGAAAGCCTTTCTCCAGTTCCTCTTCGGCCGTCCAGGCAAGCAACTCCAAAGCCTGGCCCCACCAGCGGCCCAACTCGTCGGTGGCTTCCTCGGGGAGGTGTTCCCGCAACAAGCGACTCAACAGGCGAACCAGGGTGTTCACCAGAGGCGTGACCACCAGGGCCTGCTCGTAACGCCAGAAAGGCGTGCCTTCCTCCAGCCACCGGCGAATGACCTCCTGGGCCGGGGCCAGGGATCCCTGTTCCACGGCGGCATACAGGCCCCAGTAAAAGGCCTGCAAGGCTTCCTCCCAGGGGTCCTGGTCCACCACGTAGAGGATGAAGGTCTCGGTGGCCTTGCGAATCCACGGGACGTAAAGGCGTTGCCAGAGAGCGGCATCTTGGAGAAACGTCATGGTACGACCTCGAAAACGAGAAATCCCCTCACTCACCTCGAAGCAGTGCCCGGGCCAGCGCGTTGTGGCGCTCCACCAGCGTGGGCAGGTCCACCGTGGTCAACCGGCCTTCCCGCACGATGATGCGTCCGCCCACCACGGTGTAATCCACCCGCACGGGGGAACAGAAGACCAGCGCGGCCACCGGGTCGTGCAGGGCGCCTGCGTATTCCAGTCGGTCCAGACGCACGGCGAAGAAGTCCGCGGCTTTGCCCGGGGCAAGCACACCGATGTCGGTGCGGCCCAGCACCCGCGCACCGCCCCGGGTGGCCAGTTCCAGGGCCTGTCGGGCGGTCATGAGGGGCGGCGCGTCTTCATCGCTGCGGGAGGCGCCCATCAGGCCCGCTCGCACCCGGGCCACCAGCATGGCCTGACGGGCCTCGGCCAGCATGTGGGAACTGTCGTTGCTGGCCGAGCCGTCCACCCCCAGGCCCACCGGCACCCCGGCCGTGAGCATCTCCACAATGGGCGCAATGCCCGAGGCCAGGCGCATGTTAGAGGTAGGACAATGGGCGACACCCACCTGGTGTTGGGCATAAAGTTGGATTTCCGCCTGGTTCACATGCACCGAATGGGCAAACCACACATCCGGGCCAATCCAGTCCAGGGTTTCCATGTAGGCCACGGGCCGCATTCCAAAGCGTTCCTGGCAATAGCGCTCCTCGTCTTCGGTCTCGGCCAGATGGGTATGCAAACGCACGCCGTAGGAGCGGGCCAGCGCTGCCGCCTCCCGCATCAGGTCAGGGGTCACGCTAAAGGGCGAGCAGGGAGCGACCACGATTTGTACGAAGGAGCCCGGCCGAGGGTCGTGGTAGGTCTCGATGAGGCGACGGGTGTCCCGCAAGATGAAATCCTCGTCCTCCACGAGGCTATCCGGAGGAAGCCCACCCTGGCTCTCTCCCAGACTCATGGAACCCCGCGACGCGTGCAGGCGCAGGCCCACGAGTTGCGCGGCCTCGATTTCGTCATCCAACCGGGCGCCGTTGGGGAAGATGTAGAGGTGGTCGAAGGCCGTGGTACAGCCCGAAAGGGCCAGCTCCGCCAGGGCAATTTGCGTGGAGACCCGAATGTGCTCGGGGGTCATACGGGCCCAGATGGGGTAAAGGGTCTTGAGCCACTGGAAGAGGTTCGCATTCTGAGCCGCGGGCACGGCCCGGGTCAGGGTCTGGTAGAAATGGTGATGGGTGTTGATGAGGCCCGGCAGGACGATGTACCCGTCCAGGTCCAGGACCTCGTCGGCGGTTTCCGGGAGCGTCTCGGTGGGCCCTACCTGTTCGATGAACCCATCGCGAATGAACATCCCACCATCCGGAATTTCCCGGCGGGCGTCGTCCATGGTGACCAAAAGGGTGGCATGACGGACCAACAGGGTACTCATGGGCGCCTTCCTGCAAGCCGAAGATTGTCCAGGGCTTTCATTGTACCCGAAACAAGGATATTCCCTGGCGCGTACTCATATCGCAGATACGACCTTGTTGCTCACTCCAAGCGAAGGACATGTCGGATAGGCCCGCCAAACCCATCTCGGCAAACCCTGGTTAGTCCTGCCCGAGTCCGGGACCGCAGGGAGAAAGATAGTGAGGGTGCAGCGGCGGCTTCCCCGCTGCTGCACCCTTTTATTTTCCCTTCTGGTTCTGGGCCCGATTAGGGCTACGCGAGATATGGGTATGCGCCAGTTCACACGCCCGATTGACAAAAGGGCAAGACCCGGGGTTGTGATACACTTGCGGCAGCCCTCTCCAGGAGGTACGCAGGTGCGGGTCCGGTTTTGGGCGTTGACGGCCTTCCAGGTGGTCCTCTTTTTGCTGGCGCTGGTGCTGAACACGGCCCTGGGCGCCGTGCCCATCCCTCCCGACACCCTGTTGCGCCTCCTGGCCCAACGCTGGCTGGGCCTGCCCGGGGAAGCATCGGCGCCCTCCTACATGGCCACCATTCTGTTCGACCTGCGCCTGCCCCACACCGCGCTCATGGCCCTGACCGGGATGGCCCTGAGCATCAGCGGCGCCGCCTATCAGGGACTCTTTCGCAATCCCCTGGCCGGACCGTACCTTATCGGTGTGGCTTCGGGCGCGGGCCTCGGCGCGGTGGTGGCCCTGAGCCTGTTCTGGCCCACCCAGCTGCTGGGCATGTACACGGTGCCCGCGGCAGCCTTTGTGGGCGCCCTGCTCACCGTGGTGGCAGTGTACGCCCTGGCCCGGGTGAACGGCCATCTACCCGCGGAGACCCTCATCCTGGCAGGGGTGGCCCTCTCTGCACTGACTTCCGCGGTCACTTCCTTCTTGATGTTGCGCTCCCAGGGAGAGGTGCGCCGCGCGCTGGCCTACCTCCTGGGGGGCGCCCCCATGGCCGGATGGGAACCGGTGCTGGCCATGCTTCCCTATGCCCTGGTGGGCATCGGGGGCCTGCTGCTGGCCGGCCACGCCCTCAACGTGCTCCAGTTCGGCGAGGAACAGGCCCACCAATTGGGCCTGCCGGTGGAGCGGGCCAAACGCTGGATTCTCCTGGCCGCCTCCCTGGCCACTGCCGCGGCCGTGGCCTTCGCGGGCATCATCGGCTTCCTCGGCCTCATGGTGCCCCATCTGGTGCGGCGGTTGCTGGGGGAGGATTACCGCCGCCTGCTCCCCCTCTCCGCCCTGAACGGCGCCACCGCGCTGCTGCTCTTCGACCTGGTGGCCCGCATCGCGCTGCGGCCCCAGAGCCTGCCCATCGGCATCGTCACCGCGCTGGTGGGCGCGCCTTTCTTCCTCTGGATTCTGCGACAAACGAAGCACCAAACCCTCGGCTTAGGAGGTGAAGGATGAGCCAGGTGCATGTGGTGAACCACCCCGTGGTGGCCCACTGGCTCCGGGTTCTGCGGGACAAGCACACCCCGCCTCCCACCTTCCGACAGGCCCTGGAC
>WFVP01000299.1 GCA_015491595.1 Anaerolineales bacterium | reverse complement strand
TCTCCGGCCGCTCCGCGGAAGCCCCGCGGTGGGCGATGATGGTGCAGGGAGGGAGGGTATCCAGGGGGTTAGGCATCGACGAAGTAAATCTTGGCCGCTTCTTCCAGGAGTTCCGGCGTCATGGACGGTTTGGCGTTGCGATAGCGCGCGATGTCCAGCAGGATGTCGCACAGGTCCCGGGGATGGGAGGCCCGGAGGGGGCGTCCCGGCTTCACGTACCATTCCTGGATGAGGTAGGCCAGGCCGCGCTCGCTGAAGGAGATGCCCCGCTGTTCCGCCACCCGGCGGAAAATCTCCCGGAACTCCTTGAACCCCGGGTCCCCCACGTGAATCTTGTGGCGCAGTCGGCGCAAAAAGGCTTCGTCCACCAGGTTCTTGGGCGGCAGGTTGGTGGAAAAGACGACCAGCACGTCGAAGGGGACCTCGATTTTCTGGCCAGTGTGCAGGGTCAGGTAGTCCACTCGGCTTTCCAGGGGAACAATCCAGCGGTTGAGGAGGGCCTGGGGTCGCACCCGCTGGCGGCCGAAGTCGTCCACCAGGAGCATGCCTCCGTTGGCCTTCACCTGCACCGGGGCCTGATAGAACTTGTTCACGGGGTCGAAAATCAGGTCCAGGTCCTCCAGGGTGAGCTCGCCGCCCACCATGAGGAAAGGCCGGCGGATGCGCACCCAGCGGGCGTCCACCTGGCTGCTGTTGGGCACCTCCACCGGGTGGTGGACACTGGCGTCAAAGAGTACGATGACCTGCCCGCCGATGTACAGGGAGAAGGGAATGTAGATGGCATCCCGCAGCAGATAGCGGCCGATGGCCTGGGAAATAGACGTCTTGCCGTCGCCGGGAGGACCGTAGAGGAAGATGGCCAGGCCGGAGTTGATGGCCGGGCCCAGGCGGTGGATGACCTCGTCCTTCAGCACCAGGTGGGCGAGCATCTGGCGCACTTCCCGCTCGGTGACGATGGGCCGGCTGCGGGCCTGCTTGCGCACCGCCTGGACGTAGCGGTGAAAGGGCACGGGCGCGGGTCCGGCGTACTGGCTGCGCTCCAGGGCCTCCCGGGCCCGTTGCATGCCCAGGGTCGTCAGGGTGTACTCGTAAGCCGAGGGACCCACGCCGGTTCGGGCCCCCCGAATTTCCACCAGCTTGTCCTTCTTCAGGTCCTCCAGGATTTCGCTGACCACCCCCATGTAGGGCAGGGCCATGAGCTTGGCCAGTTCGTGGCCCGTCAGATAACCCCGAAAGTAGAGGATTTTGAGCGCCAGATCCTGCAACCACAGAGTGGGCAGTTCCAAGTCTTTGAGGCTGCGCACCGGAGGGGGAACGAAGGTGTCCGAGGAAGGAGCCACCATTCATGTCCTCCTTGTAAGGGGATTTTGCCAGGTGGTTGTCCTGCGAAGGTCCATCCGGGCCATGGGCTCCTCCCTCTCCTCCCGAACGTCCGATGGCAAGGGTTTCAACCGGGTCAGACCTCGGATTCGTCGTCCGACAAAGGGACAGTGGTGGACGTCTCGTGCAATACCCGGATGCCCGTCTGGATTTTCTGCAGCGCGCCCTGGAGTTGTTGCTCCGCCTGACGGAAGAGGTCCAGGACGTACGCCTCGGCTTCCGCGCGAATGCGCCGCGCTTCCTCCTGCGCCTGGGCTACGATTTCCTCGGCCCGTTCCTTGGCCGATTGCACAATCGCGCTTTCCTCAATCATCTTGGCCCGTTCGGCTTCGGCCTGTTGCACGATGCGCCGGGCCCGTTCCTGCGCCTGGGCCACGATGCGGTCCTTTTGGCTCAAGAGTTGCTGGGCCTTGCGCACCTCTTCCGGCACGGAGATGCGCATCTGGTCGATGATTTCCCACAGGCGCTCCTCGTCCACCAGCACGCCGCGAATCAAGGGGAGACTCCGGCCCTCCTGCACCAGTTCTTCCAGGCGGTCGACCAGGTCCAAAATGTCCATCCTTGACCCTCCTTCCGGCACCCTATCTACCCCCGGCTACTCTTCCCGCAGCGACGCTGGGAACAGGGGCCGCTCCCGTTGCTGGAACTTGCGGTACAGGGCTTCGGCCACGAAGGGCGGGACCATGAAGGTCACATCGCCGCCCAGGGCGGCCACTTCCCGTACCGTGGTGGACGACAAGAACATGTACTTGTCGCTGGTGATGAGGGCGACGACTTCCACGTCCGGCGCCAGGCGCTGGTTCGTCAGGGCCATGCGGAACTCTCGTTCGAAGTCGGAGAATACCCGCAGCCCGCGCACGATGACGCGCGCGCCGATACGTCGACAAAATTCTACCGTTAAACCGCTGTATCCGACAACTTGAATATTGGTATGCCCATCCAGGGCCCGGCGGACCATATCCACCCGCTCTTCCGGGCTGAAGATGAGTTCCTTCAGCGGCTTGTCGTACACGGCCACCACCAGTTCGTCGAACAGGCGGGCCGCCCGCAGCGCGATGTCGATATGGCCGTAATGGATGGGGTCGAAGGTGCCGGGAAACACCGCCTTGATGTGGGGCATGAACCGTCCTCCTGCACGCTTGTGAGCCACGCTCGTATCCGCCGTCCTAACTGATTTCCCCTTCTCCCGAGGTCAAGAGGTGGTCCAGCTACCGGGCGAGGGCCTGACTTTCCGGGGCCTCCAGGCGCGGGTCCTGTTCTAGGAAGGCGCGGGCCAGGCGGCGGGCTTCCTCGATGAGCTGCACATTGAGCAGGTCGGCAAAGCGCAGTCGGGTGGCGAAACCGGCCTGCCGGGTCCCCAGGAACTCGCCGGGTCCTCGTTGTTGCAGGTCCAGCTCCGCCAGGCGGAAGCCGTCCTGGATTTGGGTCATGGCCTGCAGGCGTTCGGCTTCCACCGCGTGGTCGGTGCTGGGGATGAGGATGCAATAGGCCTGCTGGCCGCCGCGGCCTACCCGTCCCCGCAGCTGATGAAGCTGGGCCAGGCCGAAGCGCTCCGCGCCTTCGATGAGCATGACCGTGGCGTTGGGGATGTCTACCCCCACTTCCACCACCGGCGTGGCCACCAGAATGTGATAGTGCCCATCCCGGAAGCGGGCCATGACGGCTTCCTTCTCGTCAGGACTCATTTTGCCGTGGAGCAGACCCACTTTGAGGTCGGGGAAAATCTCCTCGGCCAGGAGGGGGTAGGCCTCCATGATGGCCGGGACGTGGGCAAAATCCTCGTGCTCGCTCCGGTCAATGAAGGGGTAGATGATGAAGGCCTGATGGCCTTTTTCCACTTCCTTGCGGATGAACGCGTAGGCCCGTTCCCGTTCCCGGGGATAGAGCAGGTAGGTCTCCACGGGCTTGCGACCCGGCGGCATTTCGTCCAGCACGGTGAGGTCCAGGTCGCCGTAGATGGTCAGGGCCAGGGAGCGGGGGATGGGTGTGGCCGTCATGACCAGCAGGTGGGGATGCCGGCCCTTGCGGCGCAACAGGGCTCGCTGGCGCACGCCGAAACGGTGTTGTTCGTCGATGACCACCAGTTGCAGGTCCTGGAACTGAACAGGGTCCTCCAGCAGCGCATGGGTGCCCACCAGGACTTTAATCCGCCCCTCGGCCAGGGCCTCCAGAAGGGCGCGGCGCTCCCGGGCGGGTGTGGCACCCACGAGGAGGGCGATTTCCTCCGCGCGCAACGGACCTTCGGGTCCGGCCAGGAGACCTTGCAGGGTGCGGTAGTGTTGCTCGGCCAAAATGGAGGTGGGCGCCATCATGGCCGCCTGCGCGCCCTCGCGGGTGACCATGGCCATGGCCAGGGCCGCAACCACCGTCTTGCCCGAACCCACATCGCCCTGGAGGAGGCGGTTCATGGGGCGGCCCGAAGCCAGGTCCTCCCGGATGTGGTCCAGGGCCTTGCGCTGGGCCCGGGTCAGGGTGAAGGGCAGGCGGGCGGTTTGAGCCTCCAGCCATGCGTCGTCCACGGTGAAGACGCGCGCCGGCTGGCTGCGATAACGGGCTCGCACCAGACCCATGGCCACCTGGAGGAGGAAGATTTCCTCCAGGGCCAGACGCCGTTGGGCCTGCTTCAACGTGTCCCAGGAATCGGGGTAGTGCATCTGCTGGAGGGTCCAGGACAGAGGCGGCAGGTCGGCCTGTTCCCGCACCCATTTGGGCAGGGGATCGGGCACTTTGGGCGCCCACTGGGGAACCACCCGGCTCATCAAGTGGCGCATCCAGCGTTGGGTGAGGTTGCCCGCCAGGGGATAGACGGGCACGATGCGGTTGGTGTGCAGGTATTTCTCC
>WFVP01000298.1 GCA_015491595.1 Anaerolineales bacterium | reverse complement strand
TATAAGAGACAGCCTGGTGCACCACTACCCGCGACTTGCTGGAGGACAACCGGGCGAAAATCACCTGGCGCTTCTTCTGGGAGGGCCAGCCCGTTGAAATTCCTTTTGAAGAACGGGTTCGGACCTTCCAAATGCGAGAGCGGTCCTGCCTCATCCGGGAAGCCGTTCTCCAGTTCCCCGTGGTGCCGGAGGAAACCACGGTCACCCTGGAAGAAGTCTGGGACTTCGCCGAGGACGTGGACGACGGTTGGGACGTGTATCCGGCAGGGGAATACCGGCATGTGTACAAATTGACCCTCCTTCCCGAGAACCCCCTGGTCTCCGAGACCACCGACTGCCGAAGGACCTGGACGGAGGTCCTGGACCGGGTGACGCCTCTCATCTGCCAGCCTTCGGAACCCCTATGGGATTGGTGGCAAAACCGGGAAGAAGCGAACGACTACTGGGAAGGGGAATTTTCGGTGCGCAAAGACCGGCTGGTCATCCTGGCCACCGGGCGGCAAGGTTTCTCCTCTTGGCATCTTTTCCCCGTTGCACCTTTGGACCAGTTCTTTTTCGGCTTCTATTTCTACCAATTCAAAGGCTCCTACAAATCGGGCCACTTCGGTGGCATCCGCCTCTGGAACCCTGACGCCGATATCTACATCCGTTTCCACATCCATCCTGTCTTTCAGGTGCGTGGGTCCTTGGGAACCTCCTTCGGAGGATGGCATATTGACCGATGGTCTCCTGGGGAAAAACCCCGTTTGCTCAAGAATGGGCGAACTTCCGACCCCCAACAGGTCTCCGTGCCTATAGCCGTACTGAGCGATGGCAAGACCCTCCAATTCTTTGTGAAGCACCGACGGGTGTACCAATTGAAACAGGCCGGCCCCTGGTTGGTCTATTTGAGCTTCGGCGCCCCTGCCGACCAAAAGTTCATTTATGACTTTCTTCGGGTCTTCTTCGCCATTCCCCAAGGACAACCTTAGTGGGGAGAAAAGGCGGGGCGTCTACGTCTGGCCATAGATTCTACGCTCCAGGTGGTGGACGGTCTCCCCGTCCACCACCGTTTTTTCAACCTCCTGTAAAACACACGCCGCGTTTTCGCGCCGCTCTGGCCAGGCCCTGGACCGCAGGGAAGTAGAAGAGGCATATGGGTAGCGGCTTTCGCCGTTGCCCACATACTCTCTTCACGGGATTTGCCTTCCCTCAAAAACTGGTCTACAATCCCTTTGGACGCCGGTTGAACACCACCCACGTGGGACGGCTTCCTTCCGGTCCCAACGCGCCCTGACCGGGGAACGTCACGGCTCCCTGCGGGCTTTGCATCATCGAAACCGCCACCACCAACCACAACCAACACCCGAACCAACGACCCACAGGAGGTGCGGCCATGGCCCATCCCTTCCCCCAGTACAACCGCATTGTGTGGCACCCCACTCCCGAATATACCGAACGCGCGCATCTCACCCGGTTCATGCGGCAGCACGGCATCCCCGATTTCGACACCCTCATGAAGCGCTCGGTGGAAGACATCGCCTGGTTCACCGACGCGGTGCTCAAGTACCTGGACATCCGCTTCTACGAACCCTACACCCAGGTGGTGGACCTCTCCCGGGGCAAGCCCTGGCCCAGATGGTGCGTGGGCGGCAGGATGAACATCGTCCACAACCTGCTGGACAAGTACATGGGCACCGAGAAGGAGGACCAGCCCGCGCTCATCTGGGAAGGCGAGGAAGGGCAGACGGTCACCTGGACCTACCGCCGGCTCTATGAGGAGGTCAACCGGGTGGCCAACGCCCTGCGGGAGCTGGGCCTGGGCAAGGGCGATGCCATCGGCATCTTCATGCCCATGACCCCGGAAATCGTGGCCGCGATGCTGGCCATCGCCAAGATTGGGGGCATCATTCTGCCCCTGTTCTCGGGCTTCGGCGTGAGCGCGGTGGCCACCCGTCTGGCCGATGCCGACGCCAAGGCCCTCTTCACGGCCAACGGCTTCTATCGCCGGGGCAAGGTGGTGAACATGAAGGCCGTCGCGGACGAGGCCGCGAAGCAGGTGCCCACCCTGAAGCACCTCATCGTGCACCGCCGGGTGCCCGACCTGGACGTGCCCATGCAGGCCGGTCGAGACGTGTGGTGGCACGACCTCATCCCCCGCCAATCCCCCGAAGCCGAGACCGCAATCACCGACGCGGAAGACGTGCTCATGGTCATCTACACCAGCGGCACCACGGGCAAGCCCAAGGGCGCGGTGCACACCCATTGCGGCTTTCCCGTCAAGGCCGCGCAGGACATGGCCTTCGGCACCGACGTGCACCCCGGCGACCGCATCTGGTGGATGACGGACATGGGCTGGATGATGGGACCCTGGCTGGTCTTCGGCGCGCTCATCCTGGGCAGCACCTTCTTCATCTACGACGGCGCGCCCAATTACCCCGATGTGGACCGGGTCTGGGCTTTGGTGGAGCGGCACCGGCTCACCCATCTGGGCCTTTCCCCCACCTATGTGCGGGCCATCATCCCCCACGGCCTGGAGCCGGTGAAGAAGCACGACCTGAGCAGCCTCAAGTTCTTCGCCTCCACGGGCGAACCCTGGAACCCCGAACCCTGGATGTGGCTCTTCGAGAAAGTGGGCGAAGGCAAGCGGCCCATCATCAACTACTCGGGCGGCACGGAGATTTCCGGCGGCATCGTCATGGGGAACCCCTTGCGGCCCCTGAAGCCCTGCGGCTTCTCCGCGGCCTGCCCCGGCATCGACGCGGCCGTGTTCAACGAGGAAGGCCGGCCCGTGGTGGGCGAGGTGGGCGAACTGGTCATCCGCCAGCCCTGGATTGGCATGACCCGGGGCTTCTGGAAGGACCCCGATCGGTACATCCGCACCTACTGGTCCCGCTGGCCCGACGTGTGGGTGCACGGGGATTACGCGCTGGTGGACGAGGACGGCCAGTGGTACATCCTGGGCCGCTCCGACGACACCCTCAAGATTGCGGGCAAGCGCCTGGGTCCCGCGGAGGTGGAATCCGTGGTGGTGGAGCACCCCGCGGTGGTGGAAGCCGCGGCCATTGGCGTGCCGGACCCGGTGAAGGGCCAGGCCCTGGTGGTGTTCGCGGTGCTCAAGCCGGGGGTGGAACCCACGGACGCGCTGCGGCAGGAAATCCACGACCTGGTGGTGCGGCACCTGGGCAAGCCCATGGCCCCCAAGGCCGTGCACTTCGTGGACGACCTGCCCAAGACCCGCAACGCCAAGGTCATGCGCCGCATGATTCGGGCCGCGTACCTGGGCCAGGACCCCGGCGACACCTCCGCCTTAGTCAACCCCGAGGCGGTGGAGGCCATCAAGCGGGCGCGGTAATTCACTTCACCTTGAACAACAACTCCACCAGATACCCTGGTGGCTGGCGGTGTTCCCGCACCACCACGGCGAAAAAGCCGTTCCCCCGCCGCCACACCTGGACCTGGGCGTCCTGAGGGAAGACGGCCAGGGAGGCCATGGTTTCCGGCGGGACCCGGACCCATCCCTGGGGCGCCAGCCAGTCCGCGTACAGGCCGAAGATGTCCTCGGGGGACATCTGGGTGACGAAGGCCATGTCCACGCCTTCGACCACGGGCATCATCCGGGCATCGGGGGGCTGGGGCACTTCCTGCTCCCAAAAGGCCCTGTCCCCTTCCCATGAGGGCGGTGCGGACGTACGCCCCACGGACCGGGAAGGCGTTTGAGGGCTCGGCGTTGACGATGGAGAGGGCACCTGGGCAGACGAAGAAGGGACGGGCTGAGGGGACACCGGAGACGGGGTCGCACCGGTAGCCAGCTGTCCCGCCCCCCATCGACACGACAGAAGGAGGGCCCAGACCAGACCCAGCCCACCGAGGGCCATACGCCCCCGATACCCCATCCAAAGGTGAAAGAACGCCATCACATACCTCTTGAAGATAAGGTGGTATGCTTCAGCCTACCCCGCCCCGGTCAGGAAAACGTCGGGATGCGAAATCCATCACATACACAATCGCAGCACGTTCGCAGGGCATAATACCAACTCTTCTGCAAGGTGAAACATTGGAGCGAAATTCGACGCAAAAGGCGACCCGCCGCTCCATGTAGATTATGGAAAGGTTC
>WFVP01000297.1 GCA_015491595.1 Anaerolineales bacterium | reverse complement strand
GGCCGCGCGCGCGATGGCCTCGCCGGTGAGAGGGGACGCATCGTGGAGGCGGGACGAAGGATGGTCGGCCAGCGCGCGCCGCGCGACCCGCACCAGGGCTGGCCCTGCAACCAGGGCCTCCAGATGGCCCCGCTGTCCGCAGGGGCACATCGGGCCCTGCGGGTCCACGGTGATGTGCCCCAATTCCCCGGCCAACCCATGGGCTCCCAAAAGAAGCCGGCCGTGACACACCACCCCTCCCCCCACACCTGTGCTCAAGGTGAGGTACAGCACATGGGCGCGCCCCCGCCCCGCGCCGTAATGGGCCTCGCCCAGGGCGGCCAGGTTGGCATCGTTGCCCAGACGCGCGGGAACCCCCAAAGCCCCTTCGATTTTGGCCTGCAGGGGTTCCTCCTTCCAGGCGGGCACATTGGGCGCGGTCAACACCACCCCGCGATAGGGGTCCAGAGGGCCTGGGGCGGCCACCCCGATGCCGTGCACTTCCCCCTCCTCGGGCCACACGTCTTGCAGGAGGCGGATGAGGACCGCGGTCGGGTCCTCTTGGGGTGTCGGGCGCTGCGCGCGAGCCAACAGGGGAGGACGGTCCGGGGGCGGCGGCCAGGGAAAGCGCGCGGCCCGCATCCAGGTTCCGCCCACATCCGCGGTCAGCAGGTAGCGCATCCCCATCCCTCAAAACAAACGAGGTACGGAGGGGAAGACCTCCGTACCCCGTGGATGAAGGGAAAAGGGTTAGTGTCCGTGTTCCAGGTCCCAGGGATGAAGGTCGGGATAGGACCAGGGTTCATCCTTGGGGCCTTGAGGCAGGAACAGCAACCACGCCAACAGAAGCAGCACCACGACGGTCACGACCGCCAGCCATGCCAGATTCATGATTCCTGCCTCCTCTTGAAGAATGCGCAAGTTCTATTGTACCAGCAGGGGTCTCAAGGCACCAAACGGCGCCAGAGAGGCGGACCCAAAATCCACAATCCCACCAGGACAGCGGCGAACACCGCCAGCAACACTCCGCCGGCGGCCATGTCCTTGGCGCGGGCAATTCCGGGATGATGCTCGGGATGCACAACGTCCAGCGCGGCTTCCAGGGCGCTGTTCAGGGCCTCGGCCATCCAAACCAACCCCATGGCCAGGAACAGGGGCACCCAGTCGCGGGCGGGAATCCCCAGCCACCCGCCCACGAGGAGAACCGCCAGGGTGGCCGTGAGGTGGATTCGGGCGTGGACTTCCTGACGAAGCAGCCACCCAATCCCCCGCAACGCGTACCAAAAGGCCCGCACCCGCGGATGCCGATACCACATGACCCTTGCCTCGACCGCGCGATTGTGGAGGTCAGGGCGGGGTCTGCAGCCGGCAGCCCGCCCAGGCCAACAGCGCGTTTTGCACGTCCCACATGCGGCGCCGGGCTTCTGGGGTTTCGTCGTCGTACCCCAGGAGATGGAGCAGGCCGTGGGTGAACAACAGGCACAGTTCCTCCGCCAGGTCATGGCCGGCCTGGCGGGCCTGCTCTTCGGCCACGGGGAAGCAAATCAAGATGTCGCCCAGGTAGAAGTGCTGGGTCTCGGGGTCGTGGGTCTGCGCCGGGAAGGCCATGACATCGGTGTCCTTGTCCTCGCCCCGAAACCGCCGGTGATATGCCCGCATGGCCTCGCGGCCCACCAGGGAAACGGTCAGGTCCACCAAGTCCAGGTCCATACCATGGTCCTTCAGGGCCTTGCGGGCGATGCGCTCCCACGTTTCCCGGGGCACCGCGGGCTCCCACGCCGTTCGTTCGCTGAACACCTGCACGGTCATGCGCTGCTCTCCTCCGGCAGGGAAGCAGACGTGGAGAGGGTCCGGGAAGCCAGGGCCTGGCCCGAGGGAAGGGGTGCAGGACGGGTCTCACTGGGGTACAACAGCCGCTGGTGATAGGCCCCGGCCAGCACCTGCACGAAGGCGTCCTCGATTTCCCGCAGTTCCCGGATGCTCAGGCCGGATTCGTCCAGCTCCCCCTCCCGAAACCGCAACTCGATGCTCTCCCGCACCAGGGCCCGGATTTCCTCCTCGGTGGAGGGCTGGTGGGCCCGGATGCGGGCTTCGCAGATGTCGGCCAGCATCAGGATGGCCGTTTCCTTGGATTGGGGTCGGGGACCGGGATACCGGAAGGCCTCCAGAGGAACCTGTTCCGGGTCGCCTCCTGCGGCCTCCACCGCACGCATATAAGGCCCCTTCAGAATCGTGGTGCCGTGATGCTCGGCGATGAAATCCCGAATGCGCTTGGGCAGGCGATGCTGGGCCGCCAGTTCCAGTCCCTTGGCCACGTGGGCTTTCAGAATCTGCGCGCTCTGGTAGGGGTCCAAATCCCGATGCGGATTGGTCATGTCCGCGGTCTGATTTTCAATGAAGAAGTAGGGGTTTTCCACTTTGCCGATGTCGTGATAGAGCGCGCCGACCCGACACAGCAACGCGTCCGCGCCGATGCGTCGCGCGGCCTGTTCCGCCAGGTTCCCCACCATCAGGCTGTGCTGATACGTACCGGGCGCGCGCTGCAACAGCAGTTGCAACAGAGAATGGTCGGGGCGGGCCAGATCCATAAGGTGCAACCGGGTGGCCCGTCCGGTCATCCAACTCAAGCCGTACTCCAGGAACAGCACCAGGCCCCCTGTGAGGAGGCTGTAGGACAGGGTGAGGGGAATCCACGTGGTCATCCGATACCCGTCCAGCCCGATGTGGGGCCCGTATCCCACCAGCACCGCGGTCGCGACCAGCGCCATGGCCAGGGTCGCGCCCACGTACTCCCGCAAGGACTTGGGCTTCCCCAAGGCCAGCACGGCCACCAGGGTGCTCAAGGAGTGGTACAGGACCAGAGGCGAGGCCCAGGTGTGGTCCACCAGACTGGAAGCGATGAGGGCCCAACCCCACACCAACCCTGTCCAGGGGCCCAGCACCAAATGGGCCAGCAGGGCGTACAGAGGGAAGGGATACAGGAAGAGCAACCAGGGGCTGCTTTGGGTGACCGGCAGGCCGATGCGCACGTGGGCCAGAATCAGCAGGAACCCCACCTGCAGGGCGGTGAGGGCGCGGAAGTTCCAAATGGCAGGTGTGCGAAGGAAGTGGACCGTCAGGATGATCAACCAGGCTCCCAGCACCATTAGGGGGAATTGAACCTGCCGCAGGAACCCGGTGACCCCCTGGTCGGGGATGACCACGTTCAATCGAGAAAGGATCTCATAGGTGGAGGGGTCCACGGGGTCGCCACGACGCACGATGGTCTCCCCCGGCTGGTAGACCCGGATGGCCTCCGGGGGGACTTCCCGGGCGTCTCCCGGGGCCACGTGCTGGTAGTAGGCCAGCAGATAGGCGAAGACCAGGCGGCGTATCCAGACCTCGGCCTCGGGATGCACGTCCAGGGGCAGGCTGTTGAGAATCTCGCCCTGCAGTTGCTGCGCGTTCTGCACCGGGCGCGGGTTCTGCAAGAAGCGGAGGAACAGGCGCGGGCTCAACGTGCGCACCTGTTCCCACACGGTCTCCGAAAGGCGCAGCAAGCTGCGGGCCTCCTGCGGGGTCAATTGCAGGTGTTCCAGCAGGAGCAAATCCTGGATTTTCTGCTCCTCGGTCAGATGGGTCGCCTGGCGCAGGGTGTTGATGTAATCCAGGGTGGACAGGAAACGGGTACGAAACTCCAGGAAGAGGGCCGCATCCGGCGAGTAGAGGGTGGCCTGCGGGTTATTGCGGGTCGCGGGGCGCTGCGACGGCCACGTCGAGGGGATGTACACCACTTCCCGGGGGGCAATGACGGTGTAGGGCGCGGGCTGGCCCACCTGGAAGGAGGGTGCCTGCATTTCCCGCCAGTAAGGAAACACCCAAAGGGCCACCCAAACAAAAAGGAAGAGGCCGAAATAGAGCTGAAGCCAGCGAGAAGGAAGCGTTCGTTCCGGTGCCATGAGCCGTGTTCTCCACCAACCTCACGCGGCCAGCTTGGCCCGCACCCGTTGGCTCACCCGTGCGCCTTCCGCCCGTCCCTGGACCCGTTCCATCACCGCTTTCATCACCCGACCCATGTCCTTCATGGAGGAGGCGCCGGTTTCCTGCAGCACCTGGTCGATGATGGCGTCCAGTTCCTCATCGGTCAGGGGTGGCGGGAGCAGGACCTCCAGGATTTGGATTTCCGCCTCGGCCTCCCGCGCGATGTCCTCCCGCCCCCCTTGACGGGCCAGCTCCGCCGTCTCCTGCCGCGCTTTGATTTCCTTGCGAATCACGCTCCAGACTTCCTCGTCCTGCAAAGGACGACCTTTCTCCACCTCGGCCAGCTTGATGGCCGACAGCACCATGCGCAAGGTGCGCTTCCGGCGCTCGTCCTTGTTGCGCATGGCCGCTTTGAGTTCCTGTTGTAAACGGGTCTTCATGTCCATGGGCCGTACCTCCTCCTTAGGCGCCCTCCCATTATACGGACTTCTCCGCCGATAGGCTCGCGCGAAACGCCCTTTCCGCCACG
>WFVP01000296.1 GCA_015491595.1 Anaerolineales bacterium | reverse complement strand
TTCCAGAAGGCGCAGGCGAGCCTGTTCCCGATGCTCGCCATAAGCGATGATTTTCGCGAGGAGGGGGTCGTAGTACGGGGTCACCTCCAGGCCCGGGGCCGCCCCCGAATCCACCCGGATGCCCGGTCCCTGGGGTTCCTGCACGGTGAGCAGGCGACCCGAGGTGGGGAAGAAGTCCTGGGCCGGGTCCTCCGCATACACTCGAGCCTCGATGGCGTGCCCTCGGGGTGTGCGTTCGGCCATCCATGCAGGCAGGGGTTCTCCGGCCGCCACCCGAATTTGCCACTGGACCAGGTCGACGTCCAGCACCATTTCGGTGATGGGGTGTTCCACCTGGAGACGGGTGTTCATCTCCAGGAAGTAGAAGTGCTGGGTTTCCGGGTCCAGGATGAACTCCACCGTGCCCGCGTTGGTGTAGCCCACCGCGCGCGCGGCCTGGACCGCAGCCTGCAGGAGGGCCTGCCGCGTTTCCGGGGCCAACACGGGCGAGGGCGTTTCCTCGATGATTTTCTGGTACCGTCGCTGTACCGAACACTCCCGCTCGTACAGGGCCAGGACCGTGCCATGCGCATCGGCCAGCACCTGAACTTCCACATGGTGCGCCTTGGGAACGTACTTCTCCACGATGAGCCGGTCATCCCCAAAGGCCGAAGCCGCTTCCCGCCGGGCCGCGTCCGCGGCGTCCTTGAGGTCCTTGGGTTTCCACACCACCCGCATGCCCTTGCCCCCGCCTCCCGCGGCGGCCTTGAGGAGCACGGGATAGCCAATGCGTTCCGCGGCTCGGGCCAGGTCTTCGTCGCTGGCCACCTGGGAGACACCGGGGACTACGGGTACCCCCGCGGCGGCCATGCGCTGCCGGGCCTGGGCCTTGTCGCCCATAAGGGCCATGGCTTCGGGCGGCGGGCCGATGAAGGTCAGCCCGGCCTCCTGTACCGCGCGGGCAAAGGCCGGGTTCTCGGCCAGGAAGCCGTAACCGGGGTGCACGGCCTCCGCGCCGCTCTTCCGGGCAACTTCGATGAGTTTGGGGATGTTGAGGTAGGACTCGGTGGCGGGTGCAGGGCCGATGGGGTAGGCTTCATCGGCCAGGTGCACGTGGGGGGCCTGCTCGTCGGCTTCGGAATACACGGCCACGGTGGCAATGCCCATCTCCCGGCAGGCCCGGAGGATGCGGACGGCAATCTCACCTCGGTTGGCGATGAGGATTTTGCGGAACATCGAAACCCTCGCCCAGGTTCAAAAGCCGGTCTCCCCGCGACGAAAGCGCTGTACCCGGCGTTGAATTTCATCCACAATTTCCTTGAGAGCCTGCCACTCGCCCTCATCCAGGTGGGCTTTCAACTCCTCCAGCAGGGGACCCGGGGAAACCGGATAATGATACATCAACAAGGCGATGTCGTTCTCATAAAGGCTGACCTTGGTAAAGTTATCCTGCCGGTAGAGGGAAGGCAGGGCGTAGAGTTTGAGCAACAACAGCCCTTCCACGGTGGCGATGGTCACGTTCCGGTCCAGGAGGGAAACGGTCTGGGTGTATTCCTGCTGAACCCGGCGAAACAGCGGGTTCGTCGTCAACAGGAAGTCCAGGTCCAGGTCTCGAAATCGTCCCTGGGCGAAGTAAACATCCTGATGGGTGATGTGCACTTCGGGAAGGCGGGCCAGGTCCTTCAATGCCAGAAGCAAATCCAGGTCTCGCGTGTTGCGCCCTTCCACGTAATACAGCAAGGCGATGCCCCCGACCAGAACATAAGGAATCCGCCGGGCTTCCAATAGGTCGAAGAGGTCTTGCACATGCTTCAGAAGGGGCACTTTCGACGACAAACCTGCCTCCCGCGTCCATAAGCGAGGATAGAAAACGAGGCCATTCTGCACGATGGTTCCCATCCCCGCGATATCTGTCCATCGCCCTCTGGGGGGTTGGGCTTCCTGATGGTTGTGCATCTTCGCCCGTCCACGTTATACGTCCAGGTTCCGCACCTCTTTGGCGTGGCGCTGGATGAACTGGCGTCGTGGAGGCACCGCGGGTCCCATGAGGATGTCGAACACCCGGTCGGCCTCGGCCGCGTCTTCCAGGGTCACCTGGATGAGGGTGCGGGTGTCGGGGTTCATGGTCGTTTCCCAGAGTTGCTGCGGGTTCATTTCGCCCAGACCTTTGTATCGCTGAATGCGAATCTGTCCGTCCCGGGCGCCGTCCTTCTGGAGTTTCTTGAGAATCTGCTCCTTCTCTTCCTCGCTGTAGGCGTACCACACCTTCTTCTTGTGCTCGATGCGGTAGAGAGGGGGCTGAGCGATGTACAGGTGGCCTTCCTCGATGAGTTTGGGCATATAACGGAAGAAGAACGTCAGGAGCAAAGTGCGGATGTGGCTGCCGTCCACGTCCGCGTCGGACATGATGATGATTTTGTTGTACCGCAGTTTCGAGAGGTCGAAGTCCTCGCCGATGCCTGTGCCCAGGGCGGTGATGAGGGCCTGGATTTCTTTGTTGCTCAGGGCCTTGTCCAGGCGGGCCTTCTCCACGTTGAGAATCTTGCCCCGCAAGGGGAGCACGGCCTGGAAGTGCCGGTCCCGCCCCTGCTTGGCCGAGCCGCCCGCGGAAATGCCCTCCACGATGAAGAGTTCCGTGTTCTCCCGGTTCTTGGCGGAACAATCGGCCAGTTTCCCGGGCAGGGTCATGCTCTCCAGGGCCGATTTCCGGATGACCAGTTCCCGGGCCTTGCGGGCCGCGGCCCGGGCGCGGGCGGAAAGCAAGCACTTTTGGATGATGGCCTTGGCGTAGGAGGGGTTCTGCTCCAGGAACTCCATCAGGGTTTCCGAGGTGACCTGTTGCACGTAGGTCTGCACCTCGGGGTTCATGAGTTTGACCTTGGTCTGGCTCTCGAACTGCGGGTCCGGGTGCTTGATGCTGACGATGGCCGTGAGCCCTTCGCGGGTGTCCTCGCCCGTCAGGTTGGGCTCGTTTTCCTTGAGCAGGCCGTGCTTGCGCGCGTAGTCATTCAGGGTACGGGTGATGGCCGTGCGCATCCCGGTGAGGTGGGTGCCGCCGTCCACGGTGTGGATGGTGTTGGCGAAGGAGTAGACCGATTCGGTGTAGGCGTCGGTGTACTGCAGGGCCACTTCCACCTCCACATTGTCCATAACCCGATGGCCGTACACCACGGGATGCAGAGGAGCGCGATGGCGATTGAGATACTGGACGAAGGCCACGATGCCGCCTTCAAAGTAGAAGTTCATCTCCCGGTTAATGCGCTCGTCCACCAGGCGAATCCACACCCCCCGGGTGACGAAGGCCATCTCCCGCAGGCGTTGGGCCAGGGTCTCGAACTTGTAATCCACCTTTTTGAAAATCGTGGGGTCGTACTTGAACGTCACCCGGGTGCCCGTCTCCGTGGGTTTTTTCGTGCGGCCCACTTTCTCCACAGGGGTTACAGGGCGCCCCCGTTCGTACCGTTGGCGATAGATTTTGCCATCCCGTTTGACTTCCACCTCACACCATTCGGAAAGGGCGTTCACTGCGGACACGCCCACACCGTGGAGCCCACCGGAGACCTTGTATCCGCCCTTCTGGCCGAATTTCGCACCCGCGTGCAGGGTGGTCATCACCACTTCCAGCGCGGGCTTGCCCGTCTGGGGGTGGATATCCACGGGGATACCCCGGCCGTTGTCGATAACGGAGACGCTGCTGTCCTTGTGGATGATGACCTCGATGCGGTCGCACGCGCCCGCCAGGGCTTCGTCAATGGCGTTGTCTACCACCTCATAAATCAGGTGGTGCAGGGCGCGTACATCCGTGCCGCCCACATACATACCGGGACGGCGACGGACGGCTTCCAGACCTTCCAGAACCTGAATGGTAGACGCGTCATACCTTAAATCGTCGGTTTGCCTGGCCACCGAACGCTTCCTCCTTATCCGTTTTGATTGGGTTGTGCCATGTGATTTGGACACACCTCAATCTTACCACAAGGAGAGGGCCAGGGTGATGAACATTTGTTCGTTGATAGCAAACCCTCAGCCGAAACTGTCCTCCAGCTCAGGGCTGGATCCGGTCTGCGCGAGACGTTGGCCGTTCTTACTTCACTTTCGAGGTGCGCAGTACTTTCGAATTTGGTAAGATATGTCGGTTCCGGGTATAATAGCCCCACTTTCGGCCTAAGGTCAAACGTCGGGCTGGACTGTACGGCATTTTGGCCGTCTTGGGGATGCTCATCGCCGGTATTCTGCCGGAATTCGTCTGAACGTTTCCATACAGCGAGGATGATGGACCATGAAAACTCCCCTTTCCCTTCCTTCCGGCTATGTTCGGTGGTTTCATTACCGTCTTCC
>WFVP01000295.1 GCA_015491595.1 Anaerolineales bacterium | reverse complement strand
ACCCTGAAGAGAAGGGACGCGCGGATACCGCCTACATCCAGGAAGTCCGCCAGCGCATCGAAGAGACCCTGCAGGAATTCGGCGTTCCCGCCCGGGTGGTGGGGGTCCAGGTGGGGCCTTCGGTCCTCCAGTTCGCCATCGAGCCCGGGTACATGGAGCGCACCCTCCCCGACGGCACGGTGAAACGCCAGAAAGTCCGGGTGGCGAAAATCGTGGGCTTGCGTCGGGACCTGGCCCTGGCCCTGGCCGTAAAACGGCTGCGCATTCAGGCCCCGGTGCCCGGTCGCCCGTATCTGGGCATTGAAATCCCCAACCCCAAAGCCACCCTGGTTCGCCTGCGCCCCCTGCTGACGAGTCCGGAGTTCCAGAAGGTGGGCAGCCCTCTCACCATCGCCGTGGGACGGGGCGTCGCCGGAGACGTGGTGGTGGCCGACCTGCGGGC
The DNA here is from genome assembly GCA_015491595.1 of Anaerolineales bacterium. GTDB lineage: Bacteria > Chloroflexota > Anaerolineae > Anaerolineales > DRMV01 > S139-71. The sequence goes on along the minus strand of WFVP01000295.1, from coordinate 4,952 downwards.
CATGCCTCACCTGTTGGTGGCAGGCACCACCGGTTCGGGAAAATCCATCTTCCTCAAGGCCCTCATCCTCACCCTCATCATGAACCTCTCGCCCCAAGACCTGCGACTCATCCTCATCGACCCCAAGCGGGTGGAGATGAACCGGTTCCAGGGCCTCCCCCACCTGTTGGGCCGTGTCGAAGTGGAGCCCAAACGGGTGCAGGGGGTCCTGCAGTGGGTCGTGGCCGAAATGCAGCGTCGATACCGCCTCTTCGAAAAGGCCCGCGTGCGGGACATCATGGCCTACCGGAACCGGCAGGCCCGCCAGGGCGAGGAAGAGCGGCTTCCCTACCTGGTGGTGGTCATTGACGAGCTGGCGGACCTCATGGTCCAGGCGCCGGAGCAAACGGAATTCGCGCTGGTGCGTCTGGCGCAACTGGCCCGGGCCACGGGCATCCACCTGGTCGTCTCCACCCAGCGCCCTTCGGTGGACGTGATTACGGGGCTTATCAAGGCCAACTTCCCCGCCCGCATCGCCTTTCAAGTGGCCTCCTCGGTGGACAGCCGGGTCATCCTGGATCAGCCGGGGGCCGAAACCCTGCTGGGGCGGGGCGACATGCTCTTCCTGCCGCCCGATGCCCCGGCGCCCCTTCGGGTGCAGGGCCCCTTCGTCAGCGAGCAGGAAATCCGACGGGTGGTGGACTTCTGGAAACAGACCCTTCCCGAAGGCCCGGGGCGAGAAGAGGCACCCTGGGAGGCCCTGTTGACCGGCGAGCAACAGGTCCAGCGATGGGACCCGCTGCTGGAGGAAGCGGCCCGCATCGTCATCGAAACCCAGCGGGCCCACACGTCCCTGTTGCAGCGGCGGTTGCGCATCGGCTATCCCCGCGCGGCTCGCATCATGGAGCAGCTGGAACGTTTGGGCATCGTGGGACCCGCGGAAGAAGGCAGTCGGGAGCGGGTGGTGCTGGTGGAACCCGGCACGCCCTTCCACCTGGGGGAAGCCAACGCCTCCTCGGACGAAGGCGAAACGTGACGCCCCCGGCTCCCATCAGGCCGGGAACAACAGGCGTCGGGCCAGGGCCTGGCGAATGGCTGCGACCAACGTCTGCAAATCCCGGGAGCGGTGTACGAAATCCAACCCCGTGGTATCCAGCACCAGCACGTCGTCCCGTTTGCGAGGGTCCAGGACCTCGTCGTAGGCCTGGGCCAAGCGGGCCAGATACTCCCGGGGGATATGGCGCTCGAACTCCCGCCCCCGCCGGGCGATGTGCCGTAGAATCTGGTCCAGAGGCGCCCGCAGATAGACGATGAGGTCCGGCTGGGGAAGGCGCTCGTCCAGGGTCTCGTACAGCTGCCAGTACACATCCCACTCGTCCCCCTGCAGGTTCAACCGGGCGAAGATGGGGTCCTTGAGGAAACCGTAATCCGCCACCACGGACCGTCCCTCCTGCAACAGGGGCCGGACCTGGCGCGCCAGTTGCCGGTACCGGGTTACCAGAAAGAAAATCTGCGTCGGAAAAGCGTAACGCTCGGGGTCCTGATAGAACCGGGCGAGAAAGGGGTTCTCGGTCACGGGTTCGTACAGGGCCTCGGCCTCGAAGAGCTGGGCCAGGCGCTGGGTCAGGGAGGTCTTCCCCACCCCGATGACCCCTTCCACCACGAGATAGAAGGGCCGACGGAAGGTCGCTGGTTCAGTCACGGGGCGCTTCCTCGGGGAGGATTTGGAGGAGCAAACGTTTCCAGTTGTCCGCGAAGATGGCCTTCAGGTCGTCTTCGGTGTATCCTCGGTCCCGGAGCAACGGGGCCAGCCGCTGCAGGTCCGCGATGGTGTCCACTTCCGCGGGCACGTGTTGCTGTCCGAAACCGCCGTCGAAATCCGAGCCGATGCCCACGTGCCGCGCGTTCCCCGCCATCTGGCAGACGTAATCGATCATCTCGGCCACCCGTTGCAGGGAAACCGCGTCCTTGCCGTCCGAGGGACGCCAGCCCGCAACCAGGAAGCGATTGTACGGGACGATGCCCACCACGCCATCCCGCTCGAAGAGGCGTCGCAGGACGCTGTCCGAAAGGTGGCGATTGCCCTCGTCCTTCAACAACCCCCCGGGGTTGGCATGGCTGGCCAGCACCGGACCGGGATACGTGTCCAGGGCTTCCAGCGCGGCGGGCTCGTCCATGTGGCTGATGTCCAGCCCCAGGTTCCACGGCGCCATTTCCCGCAGCAGACGACGTCCTTCGTCGGTCATGGGGCCCGGTTCACCGGTGCCGCCGCAAAATCGGGTGCCGGCCCATGCGGGTCCCAGGATACGCAGGCCACGGCGGTACCACTCGGCCAGATGGTCCGGGGTCTCGATGGCCTCCGCGTTCTCCATCAGGAGCACCAGGCCGACGGGATGGGACTCGCCCAGGCGTCGGGTGACCTGCTGCCAGTGGACCTCCCATGCCGACCGGGTGGTGAGCAGGCGGAACCGGTCCGGGTGCTCCTCAACCAACCGCCGGTAGGCCTGCCACTGGGCGTCGTACAGCCGACGGGCCTCCTCAGGCGTGGCATAGACCAGGCGGTCCCACGCTCCGCCCTTCCGGCGGACCGGGGCCGCGAACAGGGTGGCGAATACGGCCACCACGCCGCCCTGAACGTATTGGGGCCAACCCAGCAGGGTATCCCCGTTGACGTGGGGCGCGAGGCTCTGGGTCTCCCGCTCCCGGGCCCGGATGGCATGGGCATCCTGGGTGTAATCCCGTCCAAAGGTGAGGATGTTCCACGCCAGGTCTTCGTGGGCGTCGATGATGGGGTACATGGACATGCCTCCGCGAGTCGGCGACGGTTCACGGTTTCCGGGCAACGTGCAGCCTCGACCTCAAGCTTCCCCCCGCAGACGCTTGAGCTCTTCCTCCAGGCGTTGACGCTCTTCCTCGGCCGCCCGTCGGATGTCCTCCCAGGCAGCCCGTAGGCTTTCCTGGAAACGCATACGGGTCTCCTCTCCACGGGACGGAGCGAAGAGCAAAGCGAGGGCGACCCCGATGAGCAGACCGGTGGTCCATCCCCGGAAAAACGCGCCCAGACGAGCCATGCAACACCTCCTCTGACATCTTGGGTGCTGGATTCAAATTGTACCCCAAGGGCGTGACTTTCGGCCTGATTGGCCCGAGTTCTTGTGCCACCCGGGCGGATTTGGACTATACTTGTCCTCGTTGACATATTGGTGTACAAGCCGAACGCCTGAAAACCGCGTTCCGGCAGGTGGTGTATGGACGAACCTGACTCTGGAGGTGAGGTCATCATGTCTACGTCTCCCTCTTGGCAGCCCGCTCCTTCCTCGGCCGCATCATCCCTGGCGGTGACCGCTCTGGAGGAAGAGGTGCACGAACTCAAACGCAGTCTGGGCCTCACGGAAGCCACCATGATTGGCGTCGGGGCCATGATCGGTGCGGGCATCTTCGGCCTCACCGGCATCGCCGCGGGGAAGGCGGGCCCGGTGGGCCTGCTCATCGCCTTCCTGCTCAACGGCATCGTCACCAGCCTGACGGGGCTCACCTATGCCGAACTGGGTGCGGCCATGCCCGAGGCCGGAGGCGGTTACCTTTGGGTGCGGGAGGGCCTGTCCCGCTTCTGGGGGTTCTTCTCGGGCTGGATTTCCTGGTTCAGCCATTCCGTGGCCTGCAGCCTCTACGCGGTACTGTTCGCGACCTTCTTCGTGGAGCTTATGGAGATTGCAGGTGTCTCCATTGACTGGACCCCCGGATGGCTGGGTCTGGCGCCCGGCGAGTGGCTCATCAAGGGTCTGGTGCTCCTCGTGGTGGCCATCTTCGCGTTCATCAACTTCAAAGGTGCCTCGGAGACCGGGCTGGTGGGGAACATCGTCACCATCACCAAAGTGGCCATCCTGCTTACCATTGTGGGCTTCGGCATCAAGGCCATGATGGAAGCGCCCACCGCGGCGTTGGTGTGGGAGAACTTCCGCCCCGCCCTGCCCAACGGATGGGCGGGGGTGTTCGCGGCCATGGGCCTGACTTTCGTGGCCTTCGAAGGCTACGAAATCATCGCCCAGACGGGCGAGGAGCTCCACCATCCGGAACGAAACCTGCCCCGGGCCATCTTCCTGTCCATCGCCATCGTGGTGGCCATCTACCTGCTGGTGGCCTTCGTGGCCGTGGGAGTGCCGGTGCAGCAGACCCTGGGCATGGAGCCCTGGAAGTACCTGGCCCAGTTCGGCGAACGGGGCATGGTGCGCATCGCCGAGTTCATCATGCCCTACGGTCGGGTGCTCATGCTGGTGGGCGGCCTGGCCTCCACCACCTCGGCCCTGAACGCGACGGTGTACTCCAGCTCCCGGGTCTCCTTCGCCATGGGACGGGGGCGGGACCTGCCCCGTTTCTTCGGTCGGGTGCATCCCAAGACCCGCACCCCCCACTGGGCCATTCTCATGAGCGCGCTCCTCATCGCCTTCATGGGCGTGGCCCTGCCGGTGGAGGACGTGGGCAGCGGGGCGTCCCTGACCTTCCTGATGCTCTTCCTGCTCACCAACATCACCCTGATTCGCATGCGCAAGACGCACCCCGACCTGCCGCGCCCCTTCCGGGTCCCCCTGGTGCCCTATCTCCCCATCGCCGCGGTGCTCATTCAGGGCTTTCTGGCCGGGCACCTGTTCGAGGTCAGCCCCCTGGCCTGGTACGCCACCCTCTTGTGGATTGTCGCCGGTGTGGGCCTTTACTACGGCTACCTGGTGCGGATGCGCAACGGAGGGAATTCCCCTTCGACCCCATCCGTTGATTGACGTCCTCCCCACCTTTGGCTATAATGGGGAGCGCCTGGAAGCCCCCATCGTCTAGAGGACTAGGACGCGGCCCTCTCAAGGCCGAGACCGGGGTTCGAATCCCCGTGGGGGCATGAAAAAGACGGCACCCCAAATTGGGGTGCCGTTCGCTTTTTATGGCGCCAGCAGCACCTTGAACACGCCCGGCTGGGCTGCATG